>DASZYM010000236.1:0-3328 GCA_035545355.1 Dongiaceae bacterium | reverse complement strand
CCCGCTTTGGCGGCCGAGGTCGACAGCGCCGCCGCCGCGCTTCAGGCGCCCGCAGCGCGCCGCATTGCCCGCGGCGAGGAGCGCGTGCTGCGCCTGGCGGATGTCGAGGCGCTGCTGGCATCGAAGCAGACGCTGGTGGTCGATGCCTGCCGCTATGCGGTGCGGGAAGGGGAGGTGCTGGTCTCGCTGGCGACGCGTCCCGTGCTGTTCGCGCTCGCCCGTGCGCTGGGCGAAGCCTGGCCCGGCGATGTCTCGCGCGAGGCGCTGATCGCCCGCGCCTTCCGCGGCAAGCGCGCCGATGCCTCGCATCGCGCGCGCCTCCGGGTGGAGATCGGGCGGCTGCGCGCCATGCTGCGGCCGCTGGCCGGCGTCAGCGCGACCGGCAGGGGCTTCGAGCTCGTGCCGCGGCGGGGGCGCGAGATCGTCGTGCTGGCGCCGCCGGCCGATGAGCGGCATGCGGCGGTGCTGGCTTTCCTCGGCGACGGCGAGGCCTGGTCGAGCTCGGCGCTGGCGATCGCGCTCGGCGCCAGCGCCCGCACCGTGCAGCGGGCGCTCGACCAGCTCGCCGCGGCGGGCAAGGTGCAAGCCGTCGGCCGCGGGCGGGCGCGGCGCTGGATGACGCCGCCGGTCCCGGCATTCCCGACGCTCTTGTTACTCCCCGGCCCGCTGCCCAGCGATTAGGATGGCGGCATGAAACGATCCCCCGCCGAGATTGCCCGCGAATACGGCCCCTTTCCCGACGTCCCCCGGGTGAACGGCGTGACCTTCGACGGCGAGAGCGTCTGGATCGCGAGCGGCGATCGCCTGCACGCGCTCGATCCCGCCAGCGGCAAGCTGAAGCGCGCGATCGACGTCGCCTCGCATGCGGGCACCGCCTTCGACGGGCGCCATCTCTACCAGATCGCCGAGGACCGCATCGTGAAGCTCGATCCCGAGACCGGACGCGTGATCTCGACCTTCCCGGCGCCGGGCGGCGGCGGCGATTCCGGGCTCGCCTGGGCCGAAGGCTCGCTCTGGGTCGGGCAGCATCGCGGCCGCAAGATCCACCAGATCGATCCGGAGACCGGCAAGATCCTGCGCACGATCGAATCCAACCGCGTCGTCACCGGCGTCACCTGGGTCGATGGCGAGCTCTGGCACGGCACCTGGGAAGGCGAGGAGAGCGACCTGCGCCGCATCGATCCCGCGACCGGCGAGGTCCTCGAACGACTGGACATGCCGGAGGGCTCCGGCGTCTCGGGCCTGGAATCCGACGGCCGCGATCTCTTCTTCTGCGGCGGTGGCGGCAGCGGCAAAGTGCGCGCCGTGCGCCGCCCGAAACGCCGATCCTAGAGCGGTATGAGGTTGGGTTGGATCGATGCGCTGCCCTCACCCTATCCCTCTCCCCGTTGGGGAGAGGGGAGACCGCCGTGCAGCGGAACTCACGTGCTCCACTCTTCCCCCTCTCCCCAACGGGGAGAGGCCGGGGTGAGGGGATAGGCCATTCAATCTTACGGCATCCGGGACGATTCCCCTTTTGCCGAAGGCCAAACCGCCTAGACTCCCGAAGCAAGGCAAGAGGGAGTCTCCAGCCATGCCGGAACAGCGCAATGCCGATGAAGTCCGGATCAAGGCCCTTCTCGAAAACTGGGCGGCGGCCGTGCGGCGGCACGATCTGCCCGCCATTCTGGCGCATCACACGCCGGACATGGTGATGTTCGACCTGCCGCCACCGCTGCAATGCCGGGGCATCGAGGCCTATGCCGAGACCTGGGATCTCTTGTTTCGCTACCATAAGCCGGGGACGGCCTTCGACTTTCGCGAACTGGCCGTGACCGCGGGTGCGGATGTCGCCTTCGCGGTCGCCATGATGTGGTGCGGCCCCGATTCCTCCAGCAATCCGCTCGACAAGGACGGCTTTCTGTTCCGGCTGACCGTGGGCCTGCGCAAGGTCGATGGCGACTGGCGCATCGCCCACGAGCACCATTCCGTGCCCGCGGCCGACTGAGCGCGCGGCCGTCGCTCTACTTGCCGAAGGTCGCGGCGTAGCGGTCCGGCTTGAAGCCGATCTCGATCGTGCCGCCGGTTTCGAGGACCGGCCGCTTGATCATCGATGGATTCTCGACCATCAGCGCGATTGCCTTGTCCTGCGTCAGGTTCTGCCGCGCCGCCTCGGGCAGCTTGCGGAAGGTCGTGCCGGCGCGGTTGAGCACCGTTTCCCAGCCGGCCGCCTGGCACCATTTGGCGAGCTGCGCCTTGGTGACGCCGGCTTTCTTGTAGTCGTGGAATTCGTAACCGACGCCGTGCTGGTCCAGCCAGGCGAAAGCCTTCTGCATCGTGTCGCAATTCTTGATGCCGTAGATCCTGGTCGCCAAGGCTAGTCCTTCAGGTATCCGGTGATGAGGCGCGCGCCCTCGTCGATAAGCGCTTCCATCCTGTCGTCCGAGAGCATCTTCGAATAATGCAGCACCGCGTTGTGCGTCAATGCCTCGATCGCGGTCACGCAGATGAAGGCTGCGAGCTCCAGGTCATCGACGCGGACCTCCTCCCGGTGCCGCTCCAGATAGGTCCGGAACAGGGTGAAGTTCTCGGGATCGAAGCGCGCCGCTTCCGCGAGCCGGCCGATGCGCGGGATCTGCTCGGCCAGCACGCAATGCAGCTTGGGATCGACCCGATGCGCCCTGACCGCGATCGCGACCAGCCTGCGCACCGCCGGCTCCAGCGGCAAAGCCAGGATCTCCGCCAGCTCGCTCTGCACCGCCTGCCGGATCTCCTGCTGGTGGCGCTGGATGACGGCGGCGACCAGCGCCTCCTTGCCGGGGAAATACTGGTAGAGCGAGCCGACGCTCACCCCCGCCACCTCGGCGATGCGGTTGGTGCTGGCCTTGTCGAAGCCTTCTTTGACCAGAATGCGAGCGGTCGCCTCGACCAGCGCCTCCACCGTCGCGCGCGACCGCTGCTGCGAGGCGGATTTCCTGGGTTTCGTCGCCGGTTTGCGCGCCATTCCTCCTCGCCGCCAATGCGAGTATCGAAAGCGAATGATCGCTCATATTCTGCGCCTGCGCAACTTGCCGGAGGAGCGACCACAAGATGCACGACGCATTGCAACGCCTGTTCCGATACAAGGCCTGGGCCGACGACGCGCTGCTGACCGTCCTGGCCGGGCTCGCCGGCGATTCCCCCGTCACCAGCCTCGCCGTCAAGGCGCTGAGCCACAGCCATGTGGTCGATCGGATCTTCGCCGCGCATCTGCGGCGCGAGGCGCATAGCTACAAGTCGGCCAATCTCGCCGAAATGCCGAAGCTGGAGGATCTCTCCGCCGACCTCCGCCAGAGCGACCGGGAATACA
>DASZYM010000235.1:0-10722 GCA_035545355.1 Dongiaceae bacterium | reverse complement strand
CCCGACATCCTCGCCGCCTTTCGCCGGCGGCATCCGGATGTCGAGCTCGACATCACCATCGGCTTCACCGAGGCGCTCTATCGCCAGCTCGACCGCGGATCGCTCGATCTCATCACCGGGAAGCGACGACCGGGCGAGACGCGCGGCCAGTCGCTCTACCACACGCCCCTGGTCTGGCTCGCACAGACCGGCCTGCGGTTCGATCCCGATCGCCCGGTGCCGCTGATCCTGCTCTCCGAGCCCAGCGTCAGCCGTACCCTGGCCCTGACCGCGCTCGCCGATGCGGGACGGCGCTGGCAGGTGGTCTGCAGCAGCGGCAGCTATGCGGCCTGCGTCGCCGCCGCGCGGGGCGGCCTCGGCATCACCGTGCAGCCCAGCTATCTGCCGGCCGCCGGCCTGTCCGCGCCGCGCGGCATCGAGCCGTTGCCGCCCTTGCCCGAGGTCGAATACGTCGCCGTCGCGGCGCCCAAGCTGAGCGCGCCGGGCAAGACCTTGTTCGACATCCTGCTGGAGAGCCCGCTGGGCGCCGCACAGCCGGCTTAGGCTCAGTCGAAGACCGGTGCCACGTCGCCGACCGTGGTCACGGTTGGCCGGACGCCCAGCCTCCAGAACACCCAGCCGCCGAGCAGGCCGAACGGCGCGATCATGATCGCCAGGATGACCGCGATGCCGGTCGAATCCGAGCTCTCCGGATCGAAGGAGAACGTATCCTGGCCCAAGAGGACCACCGCCGCGAAGGGCAGGGTGGTCGCCGTCGCAATGCCGAGCATCAGGCATTCCACCCGGCCGAGCACGCCGCGCCAGCGCACCACGATGAGGAGATAGAGCAGGCCGGCAACCAGAGACCATGCGATCGCCGCGCCGAGAATCGTGGCGGCCATCTGGAAGGCGTCTTCGCCGTGGCCCAGGACCATGAAGACGAGGAGCAGCCCGAGCATGGTCGGCAATAATGGCGCGGCCGCCAGGCTCAGGAACAGACGCGGCTTGCTCAGATCCCGCCAGCGCCGCTGCGTCGGCGGCAAGTCCACGACCGCCGCTCTCATGCCGGCACCTGCTCCGCCAGCTTCTTTGGCGCCGTCATCCGATAGCTCCGGGCGATCAACACGGCGACCTCTTTCCAATCGGGCTTTCGGTCGAGGCGCATTCCTACCCAGCCTTTATGGCCGACATAGGGCGGCCGGAAGAACGTCTCGGCATCGGCGCCGATCAGTACCGCCTGGCTGCCCTCCGGCGCCTTGAACCAGACCGAGAGCCGCCCGTCGCCGCGCTTCTCCATGGCGAAGATCTTGCCGCGCACGCGATAGGTCGGATCGCCCCAGGCCTCCTGCTCGGTCGCCTCGGGCAAGGCGATGCAGATCTGGCGCAGGCGGGTCTGAGGAGTGAGGCTGCGTACTTTCTGGGCCATGATGGGGTTGGCTAGCTCAAGCCCTTGGAATGATGCGATATCTCGCCGGCAGGACGCTCGGGATTTTTCAGTTTCGTCTAAGCCCGGTCTAAGTTCGAGCGGCGGAGATGGGGTGGTGGCTTCACCGGCCCCGGATGATTCCGCGGCGGGATGATCCCGCATCGGACGTCCCCGAGGGCCGTTTGCGTCGCGCCTTTCCGGCACGACGGACCAGCATAGAGACTTATAATTCACCTTTTGTTCTTTGGCAAGCGGTTTCGATACCCGAGCCTAGGTCCGCTGCTGCAAAGCCAGCCGCAGTCCGAGCGAGATCAGCACAGTGCCCAAGACCCGGTCGAGCCAAAGGCCGATCCTTGGGCTGCGGCGGAGCGTTTCGGTGAAGCGAGAGGCGATGAGCACGATACCGGCCTCCACCAGCAGGCCGACGGCGATCACCAACGCGCCGTGCAGGACCAATTGCGCCGGGACGTGGCCCAAAGACGGGTTGGCGAATTGCGGCAGGAACGCCATGAAGAAGACCGCGACCTTCGGGTTCATCACGTCGATCATGAATCCCTGGCGATAGATCGCGAAGGCGGAGTTCTTGCCGCGCTTCCCCGCATCGATCGCGAACTGCGCGCCCGCCGAGAGCAGCGCCCGAACGCCGAGATAGATCAGATAGGCGGCACCGACCCATTTGATTGCGGAGAAGGCGAGGGCGGAGGCGGCGAGGATCGCCGAAAGCCCGAACGCCGCCGCCAGTACATGCACGACGCTGCCCGAACACACGCCCCAAGAGGCGGCGAAGCCATGCCGCCGCCCGCGCGCGACCGTGTTCGAGACGATATAGGCGATATCCGGCCCCGGCGAGAGGTTGAGCGCGAAGGCTGCGGCGAAGAAGACCAGCCAGTGATTGAGGTCGTACATGCGGCGATCCTCGGTCGGGAATCGTGTCCTGGATCCTCTACACTAATAGCGCAGAGTAAAAGCTTGATAGGCAGTTTCTTTCGCCCGAAATTGACGGAAGCCGTCAGCGCCTGAGGTATGCACGGCAGATTGAAACCGGTGCGCGCAGCCGTGCCGGAGCGGGGGTAATTTCATGGAAATGCATCAGATCCGGTACTTCCTGGAGGTCTGCACGACGCTCAACTTCACCCGGGCCGCAAAGCAGTGCAACGTCACGCAACCCGCCCTCACGCGCGCCATCCAGAAGCTGGAAGAGGAACTCGGCGGCCCGCTGTTCCGGCGCGAGCGCAAGCTCACCCATCTCACCGACCTCGGCCATCTCGTGCGCCCCCAGTTCGAGCTGATCCTGAAGCAGAGCGAGCAGGCGCGCTCGACGGCGCAGAGCTTCCTGCAGATGAAGGATGCGCCGCTGCGGCTCGGGGTGATGTGCACGATCGGTCCGGTGCGCTTCGTGAGCTTCCTCTCGCGCTTCGGCAACGATCATCCCGGCATCGAGGTGTCGCTGACGGAGAGCACGCCCGATTCCCTGCTCGGCATGCTGATGGACGGCTCTCTGGATATCGCAATCACGACGGCGCCGGAGGAACCGAACGCGCGCATCGATTTCCGCAAGCTCTACGATGAGCGCTTCGTCGTCGCCTTTCCCCCCGGCCACCGCTACGAGGCGATGACCGAGGTGCCGATCAAGAAGATCGCCGGCGAATCGTATCTGTCCCGCGCCAATTGCGAGTACTACGAACGGCTCGAGCATACGCTGGCGGAGCAGATGGTCACCGTCGAGGACGTATTCCAGTCCGAGCGCGAGGACTGGATCCAGATCATGGTCATGGCGGGAATGGGCATCTGCTTCATGCCTGAATACTCGGCTGTGCTGCCTGGGCTCCGTACGCGGCCGATCATCGACCCGCGGGTGACACGCACGGTGAACCTGGCGACGGTTGCCGGACGGCGCTTCTCTCCGGCCGTCGCAACCTTCGTCAAAGCGATCGATCGCTACAAATGGCCCAAGCAGGCCGAGCCGGGCACCGACCCGCTGCCGCAGGCGCGCCGGGCCTCGGGCGAGTAGCCGGGCCGCGAACTGGGGTTGATCGCAGCCGTGATCGCGCCGCGTTTGACTCCGCGGCGCGATCCAGCATCGAACCGAAGACCTACTCCGCGGCCTTCTTCGCGCCGACGGCCTTGTCCAAAGCCTGCCGCAGATCGCCGAGGATGTCGTCGATATGCTCGAGGCCGACCGCGAGGCGCACGTAATTGTCGCTGACGCCGGTCTTCAACTGCTCTTCCGGCGTGAGCTGCGAATGCGTGGTGCTCGCCGGATGGATCGCGAGGCTGCGCGCATCGCCGATATTGGCGACGTGGTAGAACATCTCCAGCGCATCGATGAAGCGCCGGCCCGCTTCCGCGCCGCCTTTGATCTCGAAGCCGACCAGGCCGCCGAGGCCGCCCTTGAGGTAGGCCTGGGCGCGGCGCTTCTCCTCGCCGTCCATGTAGCTCGGATGGATCACCCTGGTGACCGAGGGATGGCCGTTCAGGAATTCGGCGACCGCCTGGGTGTTGCGGCAATGCTCGCGCATCCGCAAGGGCAGGGTCTCCAGGCCCTGGATGAACAGGAACGCGTTGAACGGGCTCATCGCGGAGCCGAGGTCGCGAAGCAGGGTGGTGCGCGCCTTGATGATATAGGCGATCGGCCCGAGCGGCTTCACCGCCTGGGTCCAGACCGCGCCGTGATAGCTGGGATCCGGCTGGTTCAGGCCGGGGAAGCGCTCGGCATGCTTCTCCCAGTCGAAATTGCCGCCGTCGATCAGCGCGCCACCGATCGAGGTGCCGTGGCCGCCGACATACTTGGTCGTGGAATAGACGATGATCGACGCGCCATGCTCGAACGGCTTGCAGATGATCGGCGCCGCGGTGTTGTCCATGATCAGCGGCACGCCGAGCTTGCGGCCGATCTCGGCGACTTCCTTGATCGGGAAGACGCGCAGCTTCGGATTGGGCAGCGTCTCGGCGTAATAGGCGCGGGTCTTGGCATCGGTCGCCTTGGCGAAGGCCTCGGGATCCTTCGGATCGACGAAGCGCGCCTCGATGCCCATTTCCTTGAAGGTGTTGGCGAAGAGGTTCCAGGTGCCGCCGTAAAGGTCGGTCGAGGCGACGAAGTTGTCGCCGGCCCGCGCGATGTTCTGGATCGAGAACTGGCTGGCCGCCTGACCGGAGGCGAGCGCCAGCGCCGCGACGCCGCCTTCGAGCGCCGCCAGGCGCTGCTCCAGGACGTCGGTCGTCGGGTTCATGATCCGGGTGTAGATATTGCCGAACTGCTTCAGGGCGAACAGGTTCGCGGCGTGCTCGGTGCTGTCGAACTGGTAGGAGGTGGTCTGGTAGATCGGCACCGCGACCGCGTTGGTGGCGGCGTCCTTGCGATGGCCGGCATGGAGGACGATCGTCTCCGGATTCTTGCTCTTCGTCATGTCTTTACCCTGTCTGTTGGTGGCGATTTCAGGTGATGGCGCCGATCGGGCCGATGGTTCGGATGATCGGCGCCGATGGTCCGGCATTCGGCTTCGCTGAAGGGGCGCTGCTCCAGACCGGCGCGGCGGGTGGCGCACTTGTCAAAGCGGCCCAAATCGTGCCAATCAGGCCCGCCCGCCCACCGAGAGTCAATCCAGAACTGCTTATGTCCGCCTCTCCGAACGTCGAGTTTTCCTTGCGCGCCAGAATTGGCGAAGTGCTGCTGAAGCGCCCGGACGAACTCAATGCCTTGACCCTCTCTATGGTCGAAGCGCTGGACGCACAATTGGCAGAGTGGACATCCGACCCGAATGTGACCAGTGTCACGATCCGCGGCGCGGGCGGCCAGGCCTTCTGCGCCGGCGTCGATCAGCGCGCGTTATACGAAGCGCTGATGGCGGGCGACCGTGAATACGGCGCGGATTTCTTCCGGCGCTTCTATCGGCTGCTGCATCGCCTCGGCACTTATCCGAAGCCGACGCTCGCCATCATGCATGGCGCGACCATGGGCGGCGGGGCCGCCCTGGCGATGCAATGCAAGATCCGGGTCGCGACCCGCGAGACCTATTTCGCGGTGCCCGATTGCAAGCTCGGCTTTTTCCCCGACGGGGCGATGACGGCGGCGCTCGCGCAATGCCCGGGCGAAGTCGGCATGTTCCTGGCGTTGACCGGCGTCGCATTGCGGGCGCGCGGCCTGGTGCATGCCAGGCTCGCCACGCATCTGGTGCCGGAGGAACGGATCGCGCTGGTGACCCCGACCCTGGTCAACCAGCTCGCGGTCACCCCGGCGCAGTCGCCGCTCGCCGACATCCAGCCGCATATCAACCAGATCTTCGGCCTGTCCTCGCCGCAGGAGGTCATGAGCATCCTCGGTGTCCGCAGCGGCGAATGGGCCAAGGCGACGCTGGAGCAGTTGCGGCCGCAATCGCCGACCAGCCTGGCCGTCACCTTCCGCCGGCTCCGCCAGGCCCAGGGCAAGGGCCAGTCCCTCGAACAGGCGCTCGCCACCGACTACCGGCTGACCCAGCACCTGATCAACCGCCCCGACTTCCGCGAAGGTGTGCGCACCCTGGTGATGGCCGGGGATCAGAAACCGGCCTGGGAGCCGGCCGATCTGGCCGGCGTGACGCCGGAGATGATCGATGACCTGTTCGGCCCGGTTGCCCCGATTCCCGAATGGATGCCGGCGGATTAAGATTTTCGCGAACCGCCGGTCGGTTGGCTTTGTTCCGATTTTCCTGTAGGTTAGGGCGAATTCTTCTGACATTAACTCTTTTTTTAGGACGTTCGCCTAGGTTCGGCCGTTATCGACGGTTCTCATCCGTTGGGATTCGCTATTCCGGAGTGTCGGGGGGTTGAGGTGAAGAAGGCCTATCTGGAGACAATCGCGCTGATCGAGCGCCTGCATCGCGAGTGCCTCGAAGTCATCAAGGCCGATCTCGACCGCCAGGGCATCCGCGACCTCAACAACGTCCAGGCGATGATCCTGTTCAACATCGGCACCGACATCCTGTCGGTCGGCGAGTTGACCAACCGCGGCTACTATCTCGGCTCCAACGTCTCCTACAACGTGAAGAAGATGGTCGAGAACGGCTATCTGGTGCAGGAGCGCTCGCCGCATGACCGCCGCGCGGTGCATGTGAAGCTCTCCGAGAAGGCGCTGAAGGTGGTCGAGCAGATGCACGGGATGTACGACAAGCATCTCGGCGCGATGACGTCGGAAGTGGCGAACGAGACCGACCTCGACGGCATCAACCACACGCTGCGGCGGCTCGAGCGCTTCTGGGCGACCAGCATGGATTACGCCCGCCGCTGATCTATAGCGGCCGGTTGTCGGGACGTTCTAACGGTATCCGGTCGTGTCCGCCGGCTTGCCGGCCTCCTGGACCTCGATCATGTATCGCCAGCAATCCGGCCGCGATCCGTCGAGATCGTTGAAGCCGTAGACCTTCGCCAGCTCTCCGCTGGAGACGGACTGTCCGTTCCAGCGGGCCTTGTCCGGATCGGCGGCGAGGGCAGCGACCGCCCGGCCGACGAAATGCGGGGTCTCGGAGATGGCGAAATGCGGCTGGGCCTTGGTGGCATCCCGCCAGTTCGCCTCGCCGACCCCGAAGGCTTCCAGCATCATCTCCGAGCGCATCCATCCCGGCGTGATCGCCACCGCGGTCGCGCCATGCGGCGCCAGGTCCTTGGCATGGCCCCAGGCCATCCGGATCGCCGAGGTCTTGGCGAGGTCGTAGAAGACCGAGAGCCGGTAATGCGTGCTGTTGTACTCGGCGGTGCCGTCGCTCACCTCGACCATCAAGCCGCCCGGCCGGGCGATCAACAGCGGAAGGGCGTAATGCGCGGTGATGAGATGCGTCTCCACTGCAAGCCGCAGCAGCCGCAACCCGTTCTCCAGGTTGTGCTCCCAGACCGGCTTGTTCCATTCGAAGAGCTTCTCGCCGCCCCAGACGTCGTTGACCAGGATGTCGAGCCGCCCGCGCTCCTGCTTGATCCGCGCGATCAAAGCCTCGACCTCGCGCGGCACCAGATGGTCCACTCGGACCGCGATGCCCGCGCCGCCGGCGGCGGTGACCAGCTCCGCCGTCTCCTCGATGGTCTCCGGCCGGTCGTATTCGGAGCGCTGGCCGCGGGTGGAGCGGCCGGTGACATAGACCGTGGCCCCGGCCGCGCCGAGCTCGATGGCGATTCCGCGCCCGCCGCCCCGCGTGGCGCCGGCGACCAGGGCGACTTTTCCCGCAAGCGATGACATGGCCTCACCTCCGCCGAAATCCGCCGTGGTGATGTAATCAACCCGGCGCGCGGTGGCGACCGAAAAGTCTTCGACCCGGCCTCGAAACTCCTTCTAGGCGAGGGTCAGCCGGACCAGGACGCTGGCGGCATCGTCCGCCTGGCGCTCCAGCTTGAAGCTCAGTTCCTCGCAGAGCTTCAGCATGGTCGTGTTCTCGGCGAGCACGTGGCCGGTGATCTCGCGGATGCCGCGGCTCCTGGCATAGTCGATGATGCGTTTCATCAGCAGCATGCCCAGGCCCTTGCCGGTCAGATCGTCCTGCACCACCACGGCGTATTCGCCGCGCTCGTTGTTGGCGTCGCAGATCAGGCGCACCACGCCGTAGATCGGCATCTTGCCGGCGGGTCCGGGCTCGGTCAGCGCCAGCGCCATCTCGCGGTCGTAGTCGATCTGGGTCAGGCGCGCGGCGTCGTTGTGCGACAGGGTCTTCAGCGGCGCGAAGAAGCGCAGCCGGATCGCGCGGGGCGACAGCCGGCCGATCAGCGCCTGGATCTCCGGCTCGTCCTCGGGCAGGAGCGGGCGGATCATGAAGGCGCGCCCGGTCTGGTCGGCGACCATCTCCTCCAGCCGCCGCGGATAGGGCCGGATGGCGAGGCGCCGGGCGCCCGGCAGCGCCGCCGGCCGCACCTTCATCCGCGCATCGAGCGCCACCACGCCCTCGGGATCGGCCAGCAGCGGGTTGATGTCGAGCTCGACGATCTCCGGCACGTCGACAATGAGCTGGGAGAGCTTCACCAGCGTCAGCGCGACGGCATCGATATCGGCCCTCGGCCGGTTGCGATAGCCGGTCAGCAGACGATAGACCCGGGTCTTCTCCATCAGGTCCTGCGCCAGCTTGAGGTTGAGCGGCGGCAGCGCGAGCGCGCTGTCGGCCAGCCGCTCGACCGCGACCCCGCCATGGCCGAAGAGCAGCACGGGACCGAACTGCGCGTCCTCGGTCATGCCGAGGATCAGCTCGATCGTGTCGCCCTTGGTGATCATCGGCTCGACGGTCACGCCGAGGATCCGCGCCTCGGGCCGCAGCTTGCCGGCGCGGGCGATGATCGATGTCGCGATCTCCTCGACCGCATCGGGATCGGTGATGCCCAAGGCGACGCCGCCGATATCCGACTTATGCGTGATGTCCGGCGAGAGGATCTTGACCGCCACCGGACGCCCGATCTTCACGGCGATGGCGCGGGCCTCCGCCGGCGTCCGGGCCGTGGCGGCGCGCGTCGTCGGCACGTGATAGGCCGCGAGGATTTCCTGCGCTTCCGGGCCGGTCAGCATCTCGCGCCGCTCGGCCAGCGCCCGCTCGACGATCGCCCGCACCGGCGCCATCTCGACCTGGAACGAGGTCGGCATCGAGGGCGGAATCTCCATCAGGAGCTCGCGGTTGCGCCGGTACTGGATCAGGTGGCCGAAGGCGCGCACCGCTTCCTCCGGCGTCTCGTAGGTCGATATGCGGGCGGAGGCGAAGCGCTTGCGCGCCTCGACCGCGGTCGCCTCGCCGATCCAACTGCTCATCAGGCAGAGCCGGCTCCCGGCCAAGGCTTCGATCACCTTCTCGGCCGCCGCGACCGGATCGGCGATCGCGGTCGGGCAGTTCAGCGCGAGCAACGCATCGACCTGGGGATCGTCGCGCAGGATGCCCGCGGCCGCCGCGAAACGCTCGGGCGGCGCATCGCCGACGATGTCCACCGGATTGCCGTGCGACCAGCCGCCGGGGAGGATCGCGTTCAGCTTCTCGATCGTGGCCGGAGCGAGCTCCGCCAGCTTGCCGCCGACATCGATCAGCGCGTCGGTCGCCAGGATGCCCATGCCGCCGCCATTGGTGAGGATCGCCAGGCGGCCTTCCGATGCCGGCACCTTGGTGAGCGCCAGGGTCTGTGCCGCGGCGAACAGCTCGTCCAGCTCGTAGACCCGCAGCATGCCGGCGCGGCGGAAGGCGGCGTCATAGACCGCATCGGCGCCGGCCAGCGCGCCGGTATGCGAGGCGACCGCCTTGGCGGCCTCGGAATGCCGGCCCGACTTGATGGCGATGACCGGCTTCATGCGCGCCGCGCGCCGGGCGGCGGACATGAACTTCCGGGCATGGGTGACGGCCTCGATATACATCAGGATCGCCGTCGTGCCGGGATCGTCGGCCAGGTAGTCGAGGATGTCGCCGAAATCGACGTCGCCGAGCTCGCCCATGGAAATGAGATGCGAGAAGCCGATGCCCCGCGGCTGCGCCCAGTCGATCACCGAGGTCAGGATCGCGCCGGATTGCGAGACGAAGGCGAGCCCGCCCGGCTGCGGCATCAGATGCGCGAAGGCGGCGTTCACGCCCAGCGGCGGCACGATCAGCCCGAGGCAGTTCGGTCCCAGGATGCGCAACCCCGATCCCCGCGCCGTGTCGAGCACCTGCTGCTTCAGCGCACTGTCGAAGCCGGCGCTGATGATGACGGCCGATTTGGCGCCCTTGGCCTTGAGCTCGGCGGCGATGCCGGGCGCGGTCTTCGCCGGGGTCACGATGACCGCGAGATCGGGCGCCTCGGGCAGCGCGGCGATGTCGGGATAGCAGGTCGCACCGCCGAGCGCGGCATGGCTGGGATTGACGGCGTAGAGCCTGCCCTTGAACCCCGCGGTATTGAGGTTGCGCCAGGTCACCTGGCCCATATGCCCGGGATGATCGCTGGCCCCGATCAGGGCGATCGAGGCGGGCCGCAGCAGGTTGATCAGGTTATGCGTGGACATGGCCCAACGCTAACCGGTGCGGCCGCGCGATCAAGTGTCGATTGATGACATCTCCCGTTTGCACGGCGACCGATGGACGCGCTAACGCGCCGAGCAGGAGAGGGTTCGCGGTGTCGGCCCGCTCAAGACGAGGACCGTGGTCGAGCGGATCGCCGCGGCATGGGCGCAGATGGCGGCATCGTCGAGCGCCTGGCCGAGATCGGCCGGCATGCTGCGATAGCCGAGCAGCGCGAAGTCCTGCGCGCAGGCCTTCTGGTCCGGATAATAGCCGTTCAGCATCGGGATTCCGGCCGCAGCCATGGCAAGCTGACTCTTGCCGTCGCAATCCTCCGTCAGGGCCCAGTAGTCGGTGTTGGAA
>DASZYM010000234.1:0-14688 GCA_035545355.1 Dongiaceae bacterium | reverse complement strand
AGCAGCGCCCCGCCGCCCGCGGCCAGCGACGCCACCGCGGAAACGCCGACGCGCCCGCCGCCGCCCGTCGAGTTCGTCAATAACAGCCTGCGGGCGATCGTGGTGCATACACCGCCCGCCGCGACGCTGCTGCCGACTCCCGATGTGGATGTCGAGCCTTTCACACCGCCGCCACCGCCCATCGCCGTTCCCGCCGATGCCGCGCAGAAAGCGCAGTTGCTCGCCCAAGCGCGCGCCCTCGTCCAAACGCCCGCCGATATCCTGCTCGCCGCGCAAAGCGAGGCGACGGCGCAGACGGTCGCTCCGCCCGGAACGTCGGCGCCCCCGACCGGCGCTCCGCCTCCTCTGACCGTGCCGCTTGCCGAAGAGGCGCTCCTGGCCGCCGCGGTCGCGCCTGCCGGAACGGCGACCGCCCCGGCGGTTCTGCTGCCGCCGGAAATCGCCCAGCGCATCACCGCGCTCTTCGCGGAAGCCAAATCGGCAACGGCGCTGCCGCCGCAGCTCGCGCATCTCGATATCGGCGGCCCGGCGCTCGGACAGGCGCCGCTGATCGCCAAGATCGCGACCGGCGCCGAAGTGACGCTCAACATCATCGCGGTCATGGCGGCCAAGGGTGCCGCGATCGAGATCGCGCCGGAGGCCATCAAGCTGACCGGCGCCGTGACGCCGATGCTCGGGACGGTGCTCGGCTACACCCGCGCCGGCCATCCGGTGATCGAGACGCCGGCGGGCACGATCATGCTGCAGCAACGGGCGCGGCTTCCGGTCGGTGCGCAGGTTGCGCTGATCCTCGACCCGATCGCGACGGCGCCGGCCGCCGCGGTCCTGCCGGTGACCTCGCCGCAACAGGCGCTGCTGCAGCTTTCGAGCTCCTGGCCGTCGCTCGACGATCTGATCGCCGTCTTGCGCGGCGCCGGCGGCGGGGCGGACGATCCGGCGACGGCGGCCCCGCCCGGCGTGCCCCAGGTCGGTCCGAAGCTCGCCGCGGGGCTCGCGAATGCGATCGCCGCCCTGCGCTCGGGCGAGGTCGAGAAGCTGCTCGGACCGATCCTCGCCGGCCGAAAGCTGCCCGCCGGCAAGGAGGAGGTGCTGAAGCGCCTTGAGGACGATTTCACCCAGCTTTCCAGCCTGGCCCAGGATCGCCCGAACGTGGATTGGCGCGCGCTCATGCTGCCGGTCTACGACCCGCGCTTGGGCCTGACCCTGATCAATCTCTATTATCGCCGGGGCGGCGGCGGCAAATCGGGCGATCCCGACAGCAAGGAAAACGGCACGCGCTTCGTCGTGGAGGTCAACTTCGCTGCTTTGGGCGCCTTCCAGCTCGACGGGCTGGTGCGCGGCAAGCGCTTCGACCTGATGATCCGCAGCCGCCGCGCCGTGCCGCCGAGCGAGCGCCGCGCGCTGCTCGGCATCTTCGAGGACGCGCTCGCCCTCAGCGGCAATACCGGCGGGCTGGAATTCCGCACCATGGAGCGCTTCCCGGTGGCGCCGCTCGAAGAGCTGCGCCAGTCGCACGAGCAGGTCACCGCCTGACGCGCAACGGGCCGGCCGTTTGCCCGGCCGGCCCGCTCATTCAGGACTGTCGGCCTTCCCTCACTTCGAGGCGGAATAGGCCGGCATCTGCTTCAGTTGATCCTTGCTGGCACTGACCATGGCGACGGTCGTGCCGTTCTGGTCGGTCACCTGGACCTGCTTCCAGTCGAGCAGGACCGGATGCGTGGCAATGCCGAGGAAGCCGCCGACATCCACCACAGCGCCGGAGACCTGACCGTTGCCGTCCATGATCAGCTCGCCGATCTTGCCGACGCTCTCGTTGTTGCCGTTGACGACCTTCATGCCGATCACCTGGCTGGCATTCAGCGTGCCGTCGGCGTTCTTTACCGGCGTGCCCATGCCGAGCGTCCCGGAATTGCCCTGCGAGGCGTTCTGCGAGCTGTTGCCGTTGGTGATCGACTGATTGGTGGTCGGCGCGCCGGGGGCGGTCATGGTCTGATTGGCGTCCGGCACGCTCGGCGCGGTGCTCTGCGCCAGGACCGGAGACACCGAGAATGCGAGCAGGGCCGCGGCCGCGCTCGTCATCAAGACCGAAGATTTCGTCGTTTTCATTCCGAACTCCATCGTCAGGAAGACGGCCGCGTCGGGCCGGCTTCGTTGGTTCAGATCCAATACGGCGGAACGCCGAAATGGGTGTAGACCCGGGAGTTCCAGTCCAGATCCCGGTAATACGTGTCGTTGCTGGGAATCTCGTTCGGCGCTTCCTTCAGCACCGAGTCATCGACCTCGGCGACGTAGCCGTCGAGCTCGGTATCGTAGTGCAGGACGCTCCAGGGAATGGCGCGCCGGGTTTCGCCGATGCCGAGGAAGCCGCCGAAGGCGGCCACCGCATAGGCGACGTGGCCCGAAATCTTGTCGATCATGACGTCTTCGATGTCGCCCGCGCGCTCGCGGCTGCGGGTGTAGAGCCTGGTGCCGTTGACCTTGCTCGCGGAGATCAGATTGACCGTCTCGTCCTTCTTCAAGGTCTGTTGGCTTCGTGGAACGGCCTGCGTCATGTTTCGCCCTCCTGGATATGCGTTCGCGATATCCGGATAAGCGGCGCATCCACCGGCAGTTCCCGGCGCGCGATTCAGCAGCGGGGATGCGGAGAAAGGCGCGGGGGCGGCGCTAGAGCGAGGTGTCCTTCTTGCGCCGGTGCAGATCGAGCCCGACTTCGTCGGCGCGAATCTGGTCGCGGCGGCGCTGCGCGTTGCGCTGGCGCTGCAGACGGTTGGCGATGGTCTGCTCCGTCTTCTTGAGCTCGCTGAAGGATTCCATGATCTGGTCGCGGAGCTTCTCGAGCTCGGCCGAAAGGTCGGAGATCGATTTCAGGATCCGCGCGCGGCGCTCGGCCATCACCTTGCGGTATTCCGGCAGCGCCCGTTCCAGCTCCAGGTTGCCGCGCGCGGTCTCGATCTCCCGGGCGACGTCCTCGTCCAGCCGATGCACGTCGCCGCGCAGGCGCTCGATCAGCGCGTCGAGATCGGAAGCCTGGCGGCGCTTCTCGTCGAGCGAGAACTTCTGCAGCCGCAGCATCTGGTCGAGGCCGCTCATGTCGGGGCTCCCGTGCCGGCGGCGCCGATATAGGGCAGGCCGAGGATGGCGGCGAGGTCGCGATAGCCGGTCTCGAGATCGGAGCGCTCCTCGCGGCGCTGCGACAGGAACTGCTCCAGCGCCGGATGCAGCTCGACCGCGCGATCGACCGCTGCGTCGGTCCCGTTGCGATAGGCGCCGAGACGGATCAGCTCGGCCATGTCGTCGTAGACCGACATGTTCTGTCGCGCGACGCGGATCATGGCATTCTGCTCTTCGGTGTTGCAGTTCGGCATGGTGCGCGAGAGCGAGCGCAGGACGTTGACCGCCGGATAGCGTCCGCGCTCGGCGATCGAGCGCTCCAGCACGATATGGCCGTCCAGGATGCCGCGGCAGGCATCGGCGACCGGCTCGTCGTGATCGTCGCCTTCGACCAGCACGGTGAAGAGCCCGGTGATGCTGCCCGAGCCGATCAGCCCCGGCCCGGCGCGCTCCAGCAGCCGCGGCAGAGCGGCGAAGACCGAGGGCGTGTAGCCCTTGGAGGCCGGCGGCTCGCCCGCCGAAAGGCCGATCTCGCGCAAGGCCATCGCATAGCGCGTCACCGAATCCATGAGGCAGAGGACGTGCTTGCCGAGGTCGCGGAAATACTCGGCGACGGTCAGCGTGAGCTGCGCCGCCTGGCGCCGCAGTAAAGGCGATTCATCCGAGGTCGCGACGATGACGACGCTCCGCGCCAGGCCTTCGGGCCCGAGCTCGTCGGCGAGGAATTCCTGCACCTCGCGGCCGCGCTCGCCGATCAGGCCGATCACGTTGACCTCGAGCGAGGTGTAGCGCGCCATCATCGAGAGCAGCACCGATTTACCGATGCCCGAGGCGGCGAAGATGCCGAGCCGCTGCCCCTGGCAGACCGAGGCGAAGGTGTTGATCGCGCGGATGCCGAGATCGATCTTGCCGCCGACCCGGGCGCGGAGATGGGCGGGCGGCGGGTTGTTGCGGATCTTGCAGGAGAGCGGCCCCGAAGGGAGCGGTCCCTTGTCGTCGATCGGTTCGCCGAGCCCGTTGATCACCCGACCCAGCCAGGCGGGGGTGGGTCGCACAACCGGCTCGTCCTGGGCGAGCATGGCCCGGCTGCCGAGGCCGATCCCGTCCAGCGACCCGAAGGACATCGCAAGCGCGCGGCCGTCGCGAAAGCCGACGATCTCGGCCGGCGTGCGCGCTCCTGCCCGGTCGATCAGGTCGCAGCGCGAGCCGATCGACAGCATGTGCTCCAGCCCGGCGATCTCCACCAGCATGCCCAGAATCGCGGTCACCTTGCCGTAGACCGCGACATCCGGCACGCGGGCAAGCTCCCGCATCAGCGGTTCCAACTCCCTAATCACCGTGATTCCGGCCGTCCGCCCTCAATAGTCCGCCACCTGTGGAAATCTCCCGGATCGTAGCCAGACGCCGTTAACCCTCGGTTAATGCTGGCCGGGCAATGGTAAAGGCAGTGTTCCAATTCAGAGGGTTAGGACCCGATTCCGCCGCCTTTAACCTGGGTAACGGTTTTCTTTACATCGACCCGCCCAAATGGTTAATATTCACAGGCTAAAACGGCAGGCGTGAATGGGTTGTGAGGGGTGCTGCCATGCGCGTTTTGTTAGTCGAGGACGATACCAACACTGCCAAGAGCATCGAGCTGATGCTCAAGGCGGAAGGTTACATCGTCGATTCGACAAATCTCGGGGAAGACGGCCTCGAGATCGGAAAGCTCTATGACTACGACATCATCCTGCTGGATCTGATGTTGCCGGATATTGACGGTTACGAGGTGCTGCGCCGCCTGCGCAGCTCGCGCGTTAATACTCCGATCCTCATCCTCTCGGGCTTGAGCGAGCTCGACAGCAAGATCAAGGGTCTCGGCTTCGGCGCGGACGATTATCTGACCAAGCCGTTCGACCGGCGCGAGCTGATCGCGCGCATCCAGGCGATCGTCCGCCGTTCCAAGGGACATTCGGATTCGGTCATCAAGACCGGCAAGCTCGTGGTCAATCTCGACACTCGCACCGTCGAGGTCGGCGGCCAGCCGCTGCACCTGACCGGAAAGGAATACGGGATCCTCGAGCTCCTCAGCCTGCGCAAGGGCACGACCCTCACCAAGGAGATGTTCCTCAACCATCTCTATGGCGGCATGGACGAGCCGGAGCTGAAGATCATCGACGTCTTCGTCTGCAAGCTCCGCAAGAAGCTCTCCACCTCCACCGGCGGCGAGAACTACATCGAGACGGTCTGGGGCCGCGGCTACGTGCTGCGCGACCCGGATGCCGCCGCGCAGACCGCCAAGGCCGAGAGCGCTTAAGAAGCGATCGTCATGCCCGGGCTCGAGACCCGGGCATCTCGTTCCATTCTGTGCGAGATTGCCGGGTCAAGCCCGGCAATGACAATTTAGGTTAACCCCACAACACCGATCGAACCTCGCCCGGCCACCCGGCCGGGTCGAAGCCGTGGTGCTTGAACAGCGCCAGGGCGATGCGTTCCATGCCGAAGGCGACGCAGGCGCTGTGCGCCGGCTGGCCGTCCGCGGTCCGGATGCCCCAGAGCGTGCCGAAATAATCCTGGGCGTAGTTGAAGCTCAAGCACGCCGTCGGCTTCTCGGTGCTGGTGATCGGGATCAGCATCTCGAATTTCAGCGACTGCTCGCGCTGGCTCGAGGCGAGCAGCTTGCCCTGGCGGCCGAAGAAAGGATCATTTGCGACGTCGAGCGCGAGCGGCACGCCCAAGGACGACATCAGCGCCTTTCCGCGCGTGATCCAAGCCTCGCGAAACGCCATCACCTGCGCGGGCGTGCCGACCAGGACATATTCGCGCATCCGGAAGAGCTGCATCCGCGCCGGATCCTGCGAGGGCTCGTGGCGCAGGCACCAGGAATAGACGTCGAACAGCGCACCGCGCTCGGGGAGTTGTCCGCGCTTGGCCACCATCGGATAGAGCGAATAGCAGGCGGCGGGCGTCACCACGATGTCGATCGCCTGCTGGCCCTTGGTCCAGTCCTCGCCGGCCTCGAGCTGCTTGCGCAGGTCCAGATGCTCGCGCTCGCCGCCATGGAAGCAGTGGATGGTGCCGGCCAGATGCGGAAAGTTCTTCAGGTATCCGCTCTGCTCGAAGTGATGCCGGTTCATCACCGGCGGAAAACGGATCACCTCGGCGCCGTTCTCCCGGCCCCAGGGCGTCACCAATTCGCCGAACCGGTCGAGCACGTCCTCGAAGGCGGCGCTGCGGCCGTAGACGCCGTCGACCCCCATCGGAATCAGCAGGCCATGGTCGATCAGTTCTTGAAGGTAGAGCTGCTCCGGTCCCATCCCGTCACTCAGGAAAATCAGTCGAAGAGGTCGCCGTCCAGCTTGTGCACCCGGAGCAGGCTCGCGGTGTTGGCGTCGATCCGGTCGTTGTTGACCATCAGCGCCGCCGAATGCGCATCGCGGAGATGGCGGCCGAGGCTGAACGGCGTGTCGTTCTTGTAGCCGGCGATGCCGCAGATCAGCATCGCCTGGTTGATCACCTCGACGGCCCGGTAGGCGGTCGAGGTCTTGACGTTGTTCATGGCGATCGAAAAGGAGAGCGCGGTGACGCCATCGGCGTTCTTCAGCGCATTCTCGTATTGCCGCGCCGCGGCGACGATATTGGCCTTCATCGCCTGGAGTTGGCTGACCGCCGCGGCGAGACGCATCGCGTTCATGCTCGGCGGCATCCCCTCGCCCGCCGGCTGCTTCTGCTTGCGCACGAAGGCGCGCGCCCGCGAGACCGCGTCGGTCGCGATGCCGAGCCAGAGGCTGGACCAGGTCAGATGCGCCACCGGCACCATGGTGCGCGGCGAGATATCGGCATAGGGCTCCGGGATCACCTGGTCGGCATGGCCCGCCGCGCGCAGCACGTAGCTGTTGCTGCAGGTGCCGCGCATGCCGAGCGCATCCCAGCCGCCGGTCTTCTCCAGCACGTATTGATCCTTCAGCGCCACCACGATGACCTGGTCGGTCGGCTGCGCGTCCGGGCCGCTGCGCGCGGTGATCAGCACCGCATCGGCCTGATCCCCATAGGAGATCACCGTCCCGCGCTTCTCGATCGTGAAGCGGTCGCCGTCGCGGATGACGGCGCAGCTGCTGCGCGAAAGGTCGCCGCCGATCCCCGCCTCGGTGGTCGCCGAAGCGAGCAGGAGCTGCCGGCCGGCGATCTGGCCGAGGAAATCCCGCTGCCAGGCCACGTCGCGGCGATGCAGCAGGACGCAGGCCACCTGGATCTGGTGCATGGCGAAGATCATCGCGGTCGAGGCGCAATGGCGTCCCAGCAGATGGCAGATCGCGAGCACCGTGGCGAAATCCAGCGCCATACCGCCGAGCTCCTGCGGCACCAGGGCGCCCAGCAGGCCCGCTTGCTTCAGCGCGGCGATCGATTCGACGGGAAAGCGCGATTCCGCGTCCACCGAGGCGGCGTGGGCCGAGACGACCTCGGCCGCGATCCGATGCACCGATTGCAGGACGGCCCTCATGACGGTCTCCGGCCAGTCAGGCCGCGGACCTGAGACCGGCAATCGCCGCCGCGATCGAGGAGATGCTGCCGAAGGTCTTCCGATGCATCATCTGGTCGGGAAACTCGATGCCGAATTTCTCTTCCAGCGCGAGGATCACTTCGACCGAGGCAAGCGATGTCATGCCCGCGGTGAAGAGATTGGCGTCGTCCGGCAGAGCCTCGATGGGAACGGTGATCCGGCCATGGGCCTGCAGGATGGCGCGTATGTCTTCCTTGTTCATGCGATCTGGCTTTGTAGGGTCGCCGTGCTCTTGACCGAAGACGTGAGATGAGGCGCCTCCGTCGGCGTGAACCGGCCTTGGGAGAACTGGGCAGCCATCAGCTCCACGAGGTGGTCGCGCGACGGCTTGAGCGAGAACACATGGTCGCCGTCTTCGATTAAGATGATGCTAACGCCGGGGATCGCCGCGAGCTTTCGCCCGCCGCGGCCGAAGTTGACCTCCATCTCGTCGAAACCGGGATCCTCCCGGACATAGATGAAGGCGCTGCGCGCGCCGCGCCGCGCCGCCGCGCCGAGTTCGCGCATGGTCTTGCGCACCATCGTCTCGGTGCCGCGCAGGCGGCCCACGCCCTGGCCGATGCGGATCGTGATCGCCTCCAGCACGCGCGAAGACATCATCCTGACAATGAGGCCGAGCTGGAGCTTGCCCTTCACCAGGCGGATCCAGGTTTCCTTCTCTCGAATACGCCGCAGATACTCCCGGTTGGCGGCGCCCAGGCGCGCGGCGAGCCCATGCTCCACCCAGAGGTTCGCCAGGTTCAGCACGATCTGCCCGGTGATGCGCGGATCCGCGACCGTTGCCTGATAGGTGAGCCAGCCGCCGGCGGAGAGGCCGTTGACCACGATCTCGCCATGGCCGCGGGCCGCCAGGAAATCGACGGCCTCGCGCACGTCCGGCACCAGGCTCATCTTGAACACGGCCTGGTCGGGCCGGTCGGGCGCCGATGGGCTGTCGCCGAGACCGCAGGCATCGAACCTGAGGACGGAGACGCCGGCCAGCACCAGGCGACGCGCGATCAGGACGCTGAGCCGGTTGTGGCCGATATGCCGATTGGCGGCGGTGTTGACGATCAGCAAGGCCGGACGACCGGGCTGCGGCGCGTCCGGCGTGCCGAGAATGCCGAACATGCCCGCGGCGCCGATGCTGACCGCTTCCTCGCGACCGCCGGGGATCGCCAGCGTGCTCTGCCGCGGCAGAGTCGAAACGGGGACGGTCGCGCTCGGCGCGTCCTTGGCAAGCCAGGCGACCGCCTGATCGAAATCCGCTTCCGGGTATTTCGTCACGGCGGCGTCGCGCATCAGGGCGGTGTAGCCCGGAAAGGACATCGTCTCGACCGCGCAGCCCTCCGAGCGCCACGCCTCGCCGAGGGTTGCACCGCCGCCGTCTTCACGATCCATGATCAGGATCCGAGGCGCCGGCGGCGCCGGGATCCTGGCCGACGCCAACGCCTTCATCGCCGCCAACGTGCGCGGCGAGAAATAGAATCCGGCGGCTTCGATGCCGCCTACCGCGCCGCCCGCCGCGGGTTTTGTCCGCGCCATCATCGCCAGCAGGCGCAGCTCCTTGCAGAACGCCTCACCCGAAGCCGGCGGCGCGAGCAGGGCCAGCGCCGCGATCGGCTGGTCGCGATCGGCCATCTCCTGCGCCACCGCCACGGCGAGGGTGGCGCCGAAGCGCAGGCCGACCAGGACCACTTCGGTCACCCCGGTCGTCGCGCGAAGAAGAGCGACGGCATCATGGATCCCATCGAGCCAGGCGCGGACCCGTTCCGGATCCTCGTCGGTTTCAGGGGCGTCGCCGCAACCGGGATAGTCGAAACGCAGCGTCGGCAGGCCCGCCGCCGCGAGGGCGCCGGCAAAACGCCGCCATGGCCGGTGGACGCAGAGCGCCTCATACCCGTTCGGAGCGCAGAGTACGACACCACGACCGGTCGCCGCGCCGGGCTCCGCCCGGTGCAGAAATCCGAAACACCGCCCGAAATAAACCGGCTGGCCGGTGCCGCCGTCTGCGTCGCTCGCAAGCTCGGACCCCGGCCTCGAACCCAGCGTCACCCCGCTACTCCCTGCCCCATCCGCCACGATGCAAGACCCCAACTACTACTCCGAAAATCCGAAACCGCCCACCACAGGCCTCGGATCGATCAGCGCAATTTCGACTTTTTTGGGCGGCCTGACGAGCCGATGCAACATGAATCGTGCTCCGCAAGTGTGAGGTTCGCGCGATTGATTGAGAGCGCCGGGGATGGGTCCCTAGACCCGGGAGGCAGCGACCGGTTTTGACGCCGCGGGCGCGCCGTTGGTCAGGCCATAAACGCCACGCTGGCCGGCCAGGAGCTGGAAGCGATCGGTGATGCCGAGCACGGTCTCGGCGCCGCCGAGGAAGAGGAAGCCGTCATCGGGCATCAGCCCGGAGATCCCGTTCAGGATCTTCCCCTTGGTCGGCTGGTCGAAATAGATCAGCACGTTGCGGATGAAGACGACGTCGAACTTGCCAAGGGTGCGCGGGTCGTTCAGCAGGTTGAACTCCCGGTACTGGACCATCGCGCGGAGCTTGGGGTTGATCTGCCAGCGGTCGCCGACCTGCGTGAAGTACTTCACCAGCAGCGAGATCGGCAGGCCGCGCTGCGCCTCGAACTGGGAGTAGACCCCCTCCTTCGCGCGATCGAGAATCTCGGTCGAGAGGTCGGTGCCGAGGATCTCGATCTTCCAGCCGGCGAGCTGCGCCGACATCTCCGAGAGGATCATCGCCAGCGAATAGGGTTCCTGGCCGCTCGAGCAGGCGGCGCTCCAGATCCGGATCTGCTTGTTCGGCCGCGACGCCATCAAGGTCGGCAGGACGATCTGCTTGAACTGATCGAACGGCTTGGTGTCGCGGAAGAAGAAGGACTCGTTGGTGGTCATCGCCTCCACCACGTCCTTGATCACCGCCTCGTCGCCTTTCGAGCGGATCAGGCGCACCAGGTCCTCGAACGAGGCCAGGCGATACTTGCGCGCGACCGGCAGCAGGCGGCTTTCGAGCAGGTAGGCCTTGTCGTTGCCGAGCACCAGCCCGGAGCGCTGCTTCAAGATCTGACAGATGAAATCGAAGTCGGTGACCGTCATGCCGCGGTCCTTAGCAGCGCTTTCTTGGCGTAGGGCCCGATCTCATTGAGCGGCAGCACCGCCGTGCACAATCCCGCCGTCGCCACAGCCCCCGGCATCCCCCACACCACGCTCGTCGCTTCGTCCTGAGCGATCACCGTGCTGCCCGCGGCAACCAGCTCGCGGGCACCCTTGAGGCCATCCTGCCCCATTCCGGTCAACATGACAAAGAGAGTTCGCGCGCCATAGACCTTGGCGATCGACCGCAGCATCGGATCGACCGCCGGCCGGCAGAAATTCTCGGGCGGATTCTTGTTGAGCCGCACGACCGCGCCGGCGCCCTGGCTCTCGACCGTCATGTGGAAATCGCCGGGCGCCACGTAGATCCGGCCCGGCAGCACCGCCTCGCCGTCCTTGGCCTCGGCGGCCTGCATGCCGGAAGCCTGTCCGAGATGCTCGGCCAGAATCGTGGTGAAGGTCGCCGGCATATGCTGGGTGACGAAGATCGGCATGCGATCGACCCGGCCCAGCGAACGGAAGAACGCGAACAGGGCCTGCGGGCCGCCGGTCGAGGACCCGACCGCCAGGCAATCGACTTTGCCCGGGACCACCGGCGCCGGACGCAGGGTGACGGTGCCGGCATGGAGTTTCCGCGGCGCCGCCGGCGCGCTGCTGCCGGGCGCCGCCGCGGTGCCCGCCGGGAGGCCGCGCTTCTTGCGCGCAACCAGGCCCCAGCTCTTCACTTTCTCGACCAGGCCCTGCTTGAAATCCGTCGCGGTGTTGATGCCGGTCGTGGTGGTCGGCTTCGGCAGGTAGTCGGCCGCGCCCAGCGACAGCGCCTTCATGCTGACCGAGGCGCCCTTCAGGGTGAGGGTCGAGGCCATGATGACCTGCACGCCCGGCCGCGCTTCCAGCATCTTGGGCAGCGCGGTCAGCCCGTCCATCACCGGCATCTCGATGTCGAGCACGACGACATCGACGTCGACGCGCTTCAGCGCGTCGATCGCCGCCTGGCCGTTGCCGACCGTGGAGACGACCTTGATGTCGGCTTCGGTCTCGAGCGTCTTGGTCAGCAGGCCGCGGATGACCGCCGAGTCATCGACCACCATGACCCGGTATGGGCCACCGCCGGCGACTGCTGCATTGGACTCGGACCGCATCCCGCCACCAGCTCTTTTATATCAGCCCGACTTGGCTGAACTTCGATTCGATGATCTCGCTGTCGAAGGGCTTCATGATGTACTCGTTGGCCCCGGCGCTGATCGCTTCCTGGATGTGTTGGATATCGTTCTCGGTGGTGCAGAACACCACGACCGGCGTCTGGCCGCCGGACATCTGGCGCAGATTGCGCAGGAAATCGATGCCGCTCATGACCGGCATGTTCCAGTCGAGCAGGATCGCGTCCGGCATGCGCTTGATGCACTGGTCCATCGCGGTCTGGCCGTTATCGGCCTCCTCGATGGCGAAGTTCAGACCCTCGAGGATCTTCCGCGCCACCATGCGCACGACCTTGGAGTCATCGACGATCAGGCAAGACTTCATCAGAATAGTCTCCGTCCGGCCGTGCAGGCGGACCGGTCCCCCCAAACGGCTCCCCTGGGGCTATCCGGACGACTGCCGGCTGCTACGCACGTCGCCCTCGAGCGGGCTCAGGCGGCGTCCGCGCGATTCCCGAAGTTTAGCAGGGAGGAAACGCTGAGCACCACCAGCAACGAGTCGTTCAGGCGGTAGATTCCGTCCGAGAACTCCCGCAGCCGGGGGTTCAAGGTCGGCGGATTGCGCTGATAGTCCCGGGCTTCCAGGCTCAACACCTCGCCGACCGAGTCGACCAGCAGGCTGTAGAGCTCGCTTTCATGCTCGACCACGACCGACATGGCGGTCTTCTCGTTCTCGCGCTTCGGCAGACCGAGGCGGAGGCGGACATCGACTGCGGTCACGATCCGGCCGCGCAGGTTGAGCGACCCCGCGACTTCGATCGGCGCCAGCGGCACCCGGGTGATGGTCTGGGTGCCCAGCACGTCCTGCACCTTCAGGACCGGGATGCCGAACAGCTGGCCGCCGATCGACATGGTCACGTAGTCGCGGTTCTCGCCCGCGCCGGCGGGCGCGCCGCCCAGATCGTGGCCGTTATTTTCCTTGCTCATGCGGCACCTCTCAGCTCGGCCAGGGTCTCGTTCATGGTGTGGACCAAGCCGTCGCGGTCGTACTTGGCGACATAGTCGTCGAAGCCGACCTGCCGGCCGCGCGCGATGTCCTTCGGACTCGCATGCGACGAGAGCGCGATGATCGGCGTCTGCTGCCAGAGCGCGTTCTTCTTCACCGATTCGCAGAACTCGTAGCCGTTCATCCCCGGCATCTCGATGTCGCTGATGATGAGATCGAACTGCTCGCCCGCCTCGCACAGCGACAGCGCCTTGTCGGCGGAATCCATGGCGATGACCTGGAAGCCGGCGGCGGTCAATTGCGGCGCCAGCAGGTTGCGGAAGAAGGCGCTGTCATCGACCAGCAGCACGCGGCGCTTCCTGCCGGTCTCGACCGCGTCCTGTTCGACCGAGCCGAACCAGTCCTTGAACGCCTGGCGCAGGTAGTAGCCGGCATCCACGATCTCGGTCGCATGGCCGGCGATGATGGCGCTGCCGATCCGGCCCGGCTGCTCGGCGGCGAGATCGACGCTGAGCTTGGCCTCGACGATATCGACGATCTCGTCGACCATCAGGCCCATCGCATGGTCGCGGTCGGCGAAGACCAGCACGGGCTGGCGGCCTTCCTTGCCCTGCGTCATGTCGTGGTCGTGGCCCATCGGGATCAGCGGCATCAGCTGGCCGCGATACTGGACCACCTGGCGGTCGTTGGAGCGCTCGATCGACTTGCGCTCGATCTCCTCCAGCCGCGCGACCAGCGCCAGCGGCACGGCCATCGGCACGCCCGAGCTGGTGCGGAACAGCAGCAGCGGCACCGCCTCCTCGTCGTGCGAGCGCGACTTCGCGTCCTTCTGCTCGGCCGCCTCGTTATCGCTGACCATCTGGCCGGCATTCTCCGCGATCCCGTTGGGATCGAGGATCATGATGACGCTGCCGTCGCCCAGGATGGTGTTGCCGGAGAACATCTCGATATGGCGCAGGATCGGCGCCACCGGCTTCACCACGATTTCCTCGGTATCGAACACGCGGTCGACCATGATGCCGAAATTGTAGGTGCCGACCTGGGTCACGACGATGAACGTGTCGTCCTGCTGGGAGCTCTCCTTGCCGTCGTCCAGCTTCAGCTTCTCGCGCAGCGAGACCAGCGGCAGCAGCTTGTTGCGCAGGCGCAGGACCGGCGTGTCCTTGATCTTCTCGACCTTCAGCTCGCCGGTGGCGGTGGCGCGGACCAGCTCGACCACGCTGATCTGCGGGATGGCGAAACGCTCGCCGGCGCATTCGACGATCAGCGCCGAGACGATCGCCAGGGTCAGCGGGATCTTGATCGAGAAGGTCGTGCCCTTGCCCTCGACCGAGCGCAGCTCGACGGTGCCGCCGATCTTCTCGATGTTGGTCTTCACCACGTCCATGCCGACGCCGCGGCCGGAGACGCTGGTCACCTTGGCGGCGGTGGAGAAGCCGGGCTTGAAGATGTATTGCTGGATCTGCTGATCGCTCATCGTCTCAAGGTCGGACTCGCTGGCGAGCCCGTTCTGGACGATCTTCTGCTTGATCCGCTGCATCGGCAGGCCTTTGCCGTCATCGCTGATCTCGATGACGATATGGCCGCCCTCGTGATAGGCGTTGAGCGTGATCTTGCCGGTCTCCGGCTTGCCGGCGCGGCGCCGCTCTTCCGGCGTCTCGAGGCCATGGTCGCCCGAGTTGCGCACCATGTGCGTCAGCGGGTCCTTGATCATCTCGAGCACCTGGCGGTCGAGCTCGGTCTCCTGACCGATCATCACCAGGTCGATCTTCTTCTTCAATTCGTGGCTGAGGTCGCGCACCAGGCGCGGC
>DASZYM010000233.1:0-3261 GCA_035545355.1 Dongiaceae bacterium | reverse complement strand
GTACTTGATCGCCTTGCGCAGGTCGGGATTGTCGAACGGCGCCATGTCGCAGCGCATCGCATAGATGGCGTGGTAGCCGCCCGCCTTCTGGATGAGCTGCAGGGTCGGCACCGCCTTGATCAGGTCGATGGTCGAGGTATCGACGCGGTGGATCAGGTCGACCTGGCCCGCGACCAGCGCATTCATGCGCTGCGCGGTGTCGTTGATGCAGGTGTATTCCGCCGCATCGACGTTGCCGCGGCCCGGATTCCAGTAGTCGGGGTTGTGCACGACCCGCGCGCTGACGCCGGGGGTGTACTGATCGTACTTGAAGGCGCCGGTGCCGATCGGGTGCGACCAGTCGTTGAAGTCCTTCGGCACGACCAGGAAGTGGTAGTCGCTGAGGCTGTAGAGGAGATCCGCATCGCCCTCGGTCAGGGTGAACGTGACCTCGTTCTTGCCGGTCGCCTGGATGTCCTTCACGCCGGCCAGATAGACGGCCGCGCTGGACTTCGTGTCCTTGCCGCGATGCAGGTTGTACGAATAGACGATGTCGTCGGCGTCGAGCGTCTTGCCGTTGTGGAAGGTGACGCCCTGCTTCACCTTGAAGACCCATTCGGCGGCGCCGGGCTTGGTGTCCCAGCTCTCGAACAGCGACGGGATCGGGTTGTTGTCGGGATCGATCTCGATCGCGGCATTCATCATCGAGGCACCGACGTTCATCATGAAGCTATCGGTGTAGGTGCGCGGGTCCATGCTGTCGGTCGTGCTGCCGCCGGCCAGGCCCAGCTTGAGGGTGCCGCCCTTCTTCGGCGTGTCGTCGGCATAGCCGGCTTTCGCCAGCACGCCCGAAGCCAGAGACGTCGTGATGCCCAGGGCCGCGGCGCGCGCCATGAACTGGCGGCGGTTCAAACGACCGTGCAGGGCTGCCTGTTGAAGTTCTTCCCAGCGATCCATGCTCTCCCTCCTGTTTGCCGTGTCCCATGCACCATGCCGGGACCACGGCCAAGTTAATGCCCAGCTTTTTCCTGCCGGTTTCAGGTACTATGCCTAAAAGTCCCTACTCCCCGCAATCATTCATCCGCCACATTCCAATAACTCAGCCCGCCATGAGGGTGGTGGATGCCGACATGGCGGGGCCCGGCGCGGCCGGCCTGGAGCCGAGCGCGCGCACCAGCGCGTCGCAGAGCGCGCCGAACTCGGCGGCGGCCTGGCGGCAGAAATAAATGGTCCGCAGATAGGAGTGTGGCAGGCTTTCGGCGCGGCGGCAGGTCACCGGGACCCCGGCGGCTTCGAGCGCCGCCGCGTAATCCTCCGCATCCTCGCGCACCGCATCGATCCCCGCCGCGACGATGCAAGCCGGCGGCAGGCCGCGGAAATCGCCCGCCGAGAGCGGCATCGCCCAAGGCACGCGGCTGATATCCTTGCCCCCGGAATAAGCCCGGATATAGGCGCTGATCCCCGCCTCGCTGCCGCCGCCCTGGTCTTGGACGACCGGCATGCGGCGGGTCGCCTTGAGCACGGGATAGATCAGCGCCTGGAGCGCAATCTTCGGGCCGTCGCGGTCCCGCGCCGCGAGCGCCACGGCGGCCGCGAGATTGCCGCCGGCACTGTCGCCGGAAAGCGCGATCCGCGCCGTGTCGAGGCCGAGCGTCGTGCCGGACTGCGCCACCCAGTTCAGCGCCGCATATGCATCGTCGAAGGCCGCGGGGAATACATGTTCCGGCGCCAGACGGTAATCCACGCTGAGCACCGCGGCGCCGGTGCGGCGCGCCATTTCGGCGGTCGCCATTGCATGGGTCTCCGGCGAGCCGAAGATCCAGCCGCCGCCGTGATAGAAAAGAATGACCGGCAGCGCGCCGCGCGCCGCCGCCGGCCGAAACAACTTGGCCCGGACGCTGCCATCCGGGCCTGGAATCTGGACTTCGCTCTGCGCGACATCGCTCGGGAACGGGCCGGAGAAGTGTCGACACCATGCGTCGTAGACCCGGCGCTGCTCGCCGATCGGCAGCCGGGCGTAATCCGGACCGAACATACGGTCGGATTCCTCCGCAAAAGCAGCGAGCTCCGGATCGAGCGCCATCCCTTCCCCCAGATGGACTTCGGCGGCGCTCCCAACCCCATCGGAAGCCCCGCCATTGCTCAACCGATACGCCGCTTCCGGCAGGGGCATTTGCATGATTACGACATCGACATTACATTGCGCGACAGATCATGAAGATGTAAAGAACCGTCGCCGACCAGGATTTCTTGGGGCTCGCCATGCTCGCCAGCCTTGCCATCGAAGCCCCGCAGACGGTCGGATTCCTGCTGCTCCCGCAATTCTCGATGATGGCGTTCGTCTCGGCGGTGGAACCGCTGCGCGTGGCGAACCGTCTCGCCGAGCGCGAGCTCTATCGCTGGGAGATCGTCTCGCGCGACGGTGGCTCGGTCGAGGCGTCGAACGGCATGTCGCTGGTGGCCGCGCGCTCGATCGAGGACGGGCCGCTCTATCCGATGGTGGTGATCTGCGCCGGCTTCGAGCCCGAGCGGCATTACGACCGGCGCATCAAGAGCTGGCTGCTGAAGCTCGGCGGCGCCGGGGCCGATCTCGGCGCCATGGATACCGGCAGCTTCATCCTGGCGCGCGCCGGCCTGCTCGACGGCTATCGCGCGACCACGCATTGGGAGAGCCTGGACAGTTTCCGCGAGGCCTTCCCCAAGGTCGAGGTCGAGAACGCGCTCTTCATCATCGACCGCAACCGGCTGACCTGTGCCGGCGGGACCGCGGCGCTGGACATGATGCTGCATCTCATTTCGGTGCAGCACGGCCATCGCCTGGCGACCGCCGTCTCCGAGCAGTTCATCCATGCCCAGATCCGCGACCCGCAGAACGCCCAGCGCATGGAGCCGCGGGTGCGCCAGGGCATCAGCCATGCCGGCCTCGCCCGCGCCATCGGCTTGATGGAAGCCAATCTCGAGGACCCGCTGGATGCCGAGCGGCTGGCGGAGGCCGCCGGCCTGTCGCTGCGCCAGCTCGAGCGCCTGTTCCACCGCCACTTCAGCATGGCGCCGCGACGCTACTATCTCGACCTCCGGCTGCAGCGCGCGCGGGCGCTGCTGCAGTACACCGACATGCCGGTCGTGGAGATCGCGGTCGCCTGCGGGTTCGGCAGCGCCGCACACTTCTCGCGCAGCTATCACGCCTGGACCGGCAAGGCGCCGTCCAGCGAACGCCGTCGCGTCGAAGCCGGAATCATGCCGGCGCTGAGATAGATCGCTACGGTCGCTCAGCAGGTTTCA
>DASZYM010000232.1:0-4190 GCA_035545355.1 Dongiaceae bacterium | reverse complement strand
CTGCAGGTGGAACAGCACGCCGACCGGCCGACGGAAGTCGCGGCGCGTGATGCGGGGCATCGGCCGAGCGCCGAGGTGCGCGAGCTCTATCTCAAGGGGCTCTATCACTGGAACACCCGCACCGCGGAGGGATTGAAGCAGGCCAAAGACGAGTTCGAGCAGGCTTTAGCCAAGGACCCGGATTACGCCGAGGCCCATGCCGGCCTCGCCAATGCCTATAACCTGCTGGCGCAATACGGCGTGCTGCCGGCGGGCGACGCCTATCCCAAGGCCAAGACCGAGGCGGAGCGCGCGATCGCGCTCGACGACCATCTCGCCAGCGGCTACAGCGCGCTGGGCTTTGCCACCTTCTACGGCGCCAAGGACCTGCGCCACGCCGCGACCTTCATGAAACGCGCGCTGGAGCTCGATCCCAATTCGGCGCTGACCTATCACTGGTACGCACTGATGATGATGCATACCGGGAAATTCGCGGAGCCTCTGCGCGCCATCACCCGCGCCCAGGAGCTCGACCCCAATTCCCACGCCATTCTCGCCAATCGCGGCCTGATCCTGTTCTATGCCGGCCGCACGGAGGAGGCGGTGGCGCTGCTGCAGGACCTTGCGCGCAGCGCGCCGGGCTTCCTCTCGCCGCATTACTACCTGGCCACGATCTATCTCGAGCAGCGGCGCTATGACGACTATCTGCAGCAATCGCTGACCGCGGCGCGGCTGGAAGGCAATCGGGCGCTCGAGGCCGCGATCGAGGCGGCCAGCGCCGGCTATCGCACCGGCGGCGCCAAGGGCCTGTTCGCGGCGATGCTGGCGGTGCAGGAGAGCGAGCTTGCCGCCGGGCGCGAGACCGCCTTCAACGTCGCGCGCACCGCCGCGCTGCTCGGCGACAATCAGACCGCGCTGAAATCGCTGCGCCAGTCGCAAGCCAGCGGCGAGCCCGACCTACTCGGCCTGCGGATCGATCCCTCCTTCACTTCGCTGCGCGCCGACCCGCAGTTCCAGCAGCTCGCCACCAACGTGCTGGACCTTCCCGATTAGGAATCGTCATCGCGGCGACGCCGGCGATGACGCAGATAAGGCCGATCCAGGCGCTCGAGGTCAGCGTTTCGCCGAGGAAGAGCGCGCCGATGGCAACGCCGATCGGCACCCGCAAATAGGCCTGCGAGACGGTGCCGACCGAGCCCAGCGTGTCGATCAGCCGGAAATAGATGACCAGCGCCAGGGCGGTCGAGAAGACCGCGAGCGCCAGCAAAGCCGCGAGCGAGGCGAAGGACGGCGCGAGGGCCCAGGGCCGCTCGAAGATCAGGCTCACCGGGATCAGCAGCGCCGCGCCGGAGATGAGCGAGCCCGCCGCGGGCAGCATCGGATCGAGGCCCTTGAAGCTCTTGCCGAAGATCGCGGCGCCGGCATAGCAGATCGTCGCGACGACGATCGCGAGCTGCGCCCAGAGCTGATGGCCGACCCCGCCCAAGGCCTGGGTTCCGACGATGAACCCGATGCCGGCAATGCCGGCGACGACCCCGAACAGCTTGCGCGCGGTGGTCGGCTCATGCCGGGTGATCAAAGCGGTCAGCAGGAAGGTGAAGATCGGCGAGGTCGAATTGAGGATGGTGGCGAGGCCCGCATCGACGCTGCGCTCGCCCCAGGCGATCAAGGTGAAGGGCACGACGCTGTTGAGGCAGGCCTGGACCAGGAACTTCCACCAGGTCGCGCGATCGCGCGGCACCGCGATGCCGCGGGTGCGGATGACGGCGAAGAGCAGCCCGCCGGCGATCAGGGTGCGCGCGGCGATGAAGGTGACCGGCGGGATCGTCTCCACGCCGATCCGGATGAAGGTGTAGGAGGCGCCCCAGAGCGTCGCCAGGGCGAGCAGCAGCAGGAGATCGGTGGATGCGTGGGGTTTCATCGCATCGAGCATAAGCGGCGGCGGTGATCGATGTTTCGGTTGGGGCCGAAGCGTTGGCGGATTGGGCAGGCTGCTCGATGGGCTTCACGCTCGGCGGCACTTATACGGCCAGGAGCGTTTCGAGGGGGCGTCCAGGTTTTCTAAGCTGCTGGTGATGAAGGGTTTCATCGCCGTGGCGGGGCAGGAGCGCGATTCTTGATTTCGTCCAAGCCCGGTCTAAGTTGGGCCGTGATCGCCGCTGCCTCGGCAAGACGACCTGAGCGTTCGAGCGCGTGCCTCTGCATGGCATTCCCCTGCGGGTTAAACCGATTTCGATACCGATCTTCATTCTGGGAAGGTCCGGTCGAGGTTGTGGCCTGACGGCGCCTGGACCGAAGACTTGGTAGGTGGATTGTAGTTCATCTTCTGTTCTTTTGCAAGCGCCGCCCGCGCACCCGGCCGTTGGTCACGGCGTGAAGATGCGCGCGGCGGTCAGCAATTGCTGGCGGAAGAAGGTCGCTTCCTTGCTGCCGGTTTCGGCGAGGCGCGCGCAGCAATCGGCGAATTCGGCGGAGACCGCGCGGTCTTGCGGATCGGCGCGTTTGCGCGCCAGCGCGTGATAGCCTTCGGCCATCAAGGCCTGGGTCGGAACGTTGCTCGCCTGGAACGCCGCGCGCGCCTGGGCGAAAGCGTCGAGCGCCGCCGCGTTCTGCCCGGCCGCCATCCACAACGCGCCGAGGAGCCAGTCCGCCCTGCCCGTCTCCTGCGCGTCGGCGCCGAGTTCGACGACCAGGGCGCGCGAGCCTTCGGCAAGCACGATGCCGCGCGCGAGACTCGCGGCGTCGATCTCGATGCCCTCGTCACCCCAACCCGGCCAGCAATTGGCGGCGGCGTTGTAGGCCAGCGCCTTGGCCGCGCGCCGCAATTCCGCCGCGCGATCGGGATGGGCGGCGGCATCGGCCAGGGCGCGGGCGAAACCGGCTTCGGCCAGCGCCAGCATGCCGGCCACGTCCTTGCCGGCGTAGCGCTCCTTCGCCGCGGCCCCCGCCGCCTTGCAGATCGCCACCGGGTCCTCGGTCATATCCTGCCTCCGCGTTGCGCCACTGCTCGATCAAGCTGTTGATCGAACTGCATTTTCGCGAGTTGCCGAAAGGCGGTCCAGCCCCTATATCTTGCGCCGCAATCGCCAAGGCCAGCCTCCCGAAATGACCGACCTCGCCCATATCCGCAACTTCTCCATCATCGCGCATATCGACCACGGCAAGTCCACGCTCGCCGACCGGCTGATCCAGGCCTGCGGGGGCCTGTCCTCCCGCGAGATGAAGGAGCAGGTGCTCGACAACATGGAGATCGAGCGCGAGCGCGGCATCACCATCAAGGCGCAGACCGTGCGCCTGACCTACAAGGCGCAGAACGGCGAGACCTATCAGCTCAACCTGATGGACACGCCGGGCCATGTCGACTTCGCCTATGAAGTCTCGCGCTGCCTCGCGGCCTGCGAGGGGTCGCTGCTGGTGGTCGATGCATCCCAGGGCGTCGAGGCGCAGACCCTGGCCAATGTCTATCAGGCGATCGAGAACAACCACGAGATCGTGCCGGTCCTGAACAAGATCGACCTGCCGGCCGCCGAGCCCGAGCGGGTGAAGCAACAGATCGAGGACGTGATCGGCATCGACGCCTCGGGCGCGGTCGAGATCTCGGCCAAGACCGGCATCAACATCGAGGGCGTGCTGGAGGCGATCGTGCATCGCCTGCCGGCGCCCAAGGGCGACGCCGCGGCACCGCTCAAAGCCCTGCTGATCGATTCCTGGTACGACGTCTATCTCGGCGTCGTCATCCTGGTGCGGGTGATCGACGGCGTGATGAAGGCCAAGCAGCGCATCACCATGATGTCGAACGGCGCCGCCTACGAGATCGAGAAGGTCGGCGTGTTCACGCCGAAATCGGAGACGCTGCCCGAGCTCACGCCGGGCGAGGTCGGCTTCTTCACCGCCAGCATCAAGGCGGTGGCCGATGTCGCGGTGGGCGACACCATCACCGAGGAGAAGCGCCCGACCGCCGCGGCGGTGACCGGCTTCAAGCCCTCGGTGCCGGTGGTGTTCTGCGGCCTCTTCCCGGTCGATGCCAACGATTTCGAGACCCTGCGCGAGGCGATGGGCAAGCTGCACCTGAACGATGCCAGCTTTCATTTCGAGATGGAGACCAGTGCGGCACTCGGCTTCGGCTTCCGCTGCGGGTTCCTAGGCCTGCTGCATCTGGAGATCATCCAGGAGCGGCTGGAGCGCGAGTTCAACCTCGACCTCATCACCAC
>DASZYM010000231.1:0-6651 GCA_035545355.1 Dongiaceae bacterium | reverse complement strand
CATCCCGATTACTATCCGCAGGATGTCGCGATCCTGAAGGCCCGCGCCGCCGATGCGCTGGGCGATTCCGCCACCGCCTTGCGCGAGCTCGAAGCGATCCTCGACCGCTCGGTCGGCCTCGAAGCGCGCTATCGCTATGGCGAGATCCTGGCCCGCGCCGGCGATACCCAGAAGGCGCGCGACGAGCTCAAAAGCGTCGTCAGCCATGCCCGCCAATTCCGCATCGGGCCGACCGAGCGTCCCTGGGCCAGGCGATCGCGTGAATTGCTGGCCAGTTTAGGCTGAGTATCCACTTGTTTGGATCGTCATGGTCCGCGTAGGCGGACCATGACGAGGATTTTCAATCATTCGCCCCTCGGCGGCGATCACTGTACCGGATTGACGCCGATCGCCTTCAGGTTCGAGCGGTGGGTGTCCTGTTCCTGCTGAGCGCGGTTGTCGAGCTGGAGACCGCGCTGCTGGGTCTGGAGCTGGACATTGCCGGCGCAGGCGCTGGCGCCGGTGGCCGAGCCCACACCCTGGCAATTCAGCAGGCCGCGCGCCTGGTCCTGGCGGAGCTGCAGCGCATCGTTGCGGAGCTGGTTCTGGGCCGCCGTGTGGCGCCGGTTCTCCGCATTCGCGGCATTGAACTGGTCGATCGTCTCCTGCGCCCGCGCGGCCGGCCCCTGGACCATCGGAGCGAAGACCAGGCCGAGCAGCAGAGCAAGGCACGAGCGATGGAGCGCGCGTTTCATCCCCTCAATATGGGGCTGGGCCGCGCGCCACACCAGCATCCGAAATTCGATGCCGGATTAAGACCGGCCCGGATGCCGCGGCCGCGCGTTGGGAACGCGACCGCAGCTTTCCGGAACGCATCTCAGACCGTCAGGTTGACGCCGCTGACGCTGCTGATATCGGTGGAGGCCGAAGTGGCGCCGGTGGTCTGGGTGGTGGACTGGGTCGCGGCAACGCCGCCCGCGCCGCCGCCGCCATGGTGATGATGGCGATGCCGGCCGGAGGACTGCGCCGTCTGCTGCAGGTTCTGCAATGCCTGCTTGGCCTGGTCGAGGTCGCCCGACTGCAGGGCGCTGCCGATCTGGTTCAGCAGGGTGGAGAAGTCGGTGCTGCTGGTGGACGATTGGCTGCTGCTGGTGCTCGAGCTGGAGCTCTGGTCGCCGGTCAGCAGCTCGGAGAGATTGTCGAAGGCGTTCTGCGCGCCCGGCAGGTCGTTGTCGTTGATCGCATCGGCGACCTGCTTGAAGGCGTTGCGGACGTCGTTCTGCTGGGTGTTGGTGGTATAGGACGCGGTGGTGCCGCTCGAGACGCTGGATATGCTCATCTTCGCTCTCCTGGTTGAGGACCGGCGCACGCACCGGCCGGGTGCGCGAAGCACCCTCGATCTGCGGTTCGCCCGCCTCCACGCCTGGATGGAAGGTGCCCACTCGCGGAACGCGTCGAACCCTTGGTCCCCACGACGCCTCCGCCCCGATCTCGCACTACAGTTCGTCATCCCCGCCGTCGACGGGACGGCAACCGGCCGCCGCCAATGGCGGCGACGCGGCGTCGCAAGCATTGTGCCAGGACATCTTGCTTGCAAAGATCGGCGCGGCGGTTGTGTCCATCCCAAATCTTGGGGAAAATCCGGCCGCTGCCCCCATGGATCCTATCAGGCGGATCGAAGCCCATGACCGGTCTAGGTATGAGACAGGCACATCTTTTCTTCCTGCTGCTGGCAGGAATTGCCCTGGCGCCGGCAATGCCGGCCTGGGCCCAGGACGACCAGGGGACGCAGGACGATCAGAGCACACAGGACGATCAGGCCCAGCCGACCCAGCAGAGCATCGAGATCGGCAACAAGAAGCTGGAACTGGTGATGACCAACGGCCGGACCCAGGCCAAGGTCGACGGCGCCTCGGTCGAGGAGGATGCCTTCATCCAGCTCGGCGCGTCGTTCAGCGCGGGCGATACCGGCGCCGCCGTCCTGCTGGTCTCCGACGGCGGGAATGGCTGCCCCGGCAACTACGTCGTGGTCTCGGTGGACGCCAAGGGCAAGGTGGCGGTGACCGACCCCTTCGGCACCTGCTCCGACACCGCCGAGACGAGTGCCGCCAAGGGCATCATCACGGTGCGCTTCGCCCCGAGCGGCGGGCGCGACGGCACAGTCTACCACTGGTCTTTCGACACCGGACTGGAACAGCCGGTGACCGAGCCCTTCAAGCCCAAGGCGGGCACAAGCTGGGCCGATGCCGGCGACCTCATCGGCAGATATCCCTGGGAGGCGTTGGACAATGCCGATGTCTATGCCGCCTATCGCGACCTGCTCGGCGCCGATTTCCAGACCTTCACCGATTATTTCGGCAAGGGCGACCAGATGGGCTCGACCGATGACGGCATCATCGTCGGCGAATGCTTCGACGATTCCTCGGAGGATTCGACCGAGCTCCTGATCGGCATCGATCCCAAGAGCCACAAGGTCTATGCCGCGATGCAGGACGGCGACGAGGCACCCCGGCTCTATCCGCCGCAGGATCAATGGCCCGCCAGCCTGCAGGCCAAGCTGAAGCAGTGGCCGGGCTGACCGTTCGAAACAGAATTGTTCTGAGCCGAACGACCGGCTAGGCTCCCCTCCGGGCCCATCCGCCTGGGGAGGGAAAGATGGCCTTTGCCGATGAGATCACGGTGGCTGCGCTGGAGGCCGACCCCTATCCGATCTTCGCGCGGCTGCGGCGCGAGGCGCCGGTCGCCTGGGTGCCGGCCGCCAATGTCTGGTTCGTCACGCGCTGGCAGGATGTCGAGCGCGTCACCAAGGATACCAGGCTGTTCGCCGCCGAGGTCGCGACCTCGCCGGTCGATCGCACCATGGGCACGCCGACCATCCTGACCTGCGATGGCCCGGCCCATGGCGAGCTGCGCCGGGGCTTCGACGCCAAGTACAAGCCGCGCGCCGTCGCGCAGTATATCGACGGCCTGGCGCAGCCGATCATCGCGGCCGCTCTGGACCGTGTCGCCGCGAAGGGCAAAGCGGAATTGATGGCGGACTATTTCGAGCCGGCCTCCAGCATGGCGGTCGCGCGCTCGCTGGGCTTTGCCGAGGTGGGCGAAGAGACGCTGCTGCGCTGGTTCCACGGCCTCGCGATCGGCGCCGCCAATTACGAGAACGATCCGGCGAAGCAGGCCATCGCCGATCGCACCAGCGCCGAGATCGATGCCGCGATCCTGCCGGCGCTCGCACGGATCGAACGCGCGCCCGACGATTCCGCCGTCTCGCATATGCTGCATGACGGGATGCCGGCGGGGCAGACGCGGCCGCGGGATTTCCTGCTGCCCTCGATCAAGGTGGCGCTGCTGGGCGGCATGCAGGAGCCGGGACACGGCGCCGCGACCGTCCTGGTCGGATTGCTCAGCCATCCGGAGCAGATGCGCGCCGTGCGCGCCGATCTCGATGTGATGCTGCCCAAGGCCGTCGATGAAGGCCTGCGCTGGGTGGCGCCGATCGGCACCCAGATGCGCCAGGCGACCGAGGATACCGAGATCGGCGGCGTGGCGATCCCGAAAGGCGCGCCGGTCGCGGCGCTCATCTCGTCCGCCAGCCGCGACGAAAGCCGCTACGCCAATCCCGACGCTTTCGACATCCATCGACCGGAGAACGGCCATGCCGCCTATGGCTTCGGCACGCATTTCTGCGCCGGCCGCTGGTTCGCGCAAAGGCTGATGCCGCTGCTGCTGCGCCCGCTCCTGGAACGCCTGCCGGACCTGGCGCTGGCGCCGGGCGAGACGCCGAGCTTCCGCGGCTGGGAGTTCCGCGCGCCCAGCGCACTCCGCGTCACCTTCACGCCGCGCTAATCCATGACGATTTAGTTGAATGGCGAGTCTATACCGTGATGCGGAAGGTCGAGCCCGGCGGGACCGGATCGGATTTCTCGCCGCCCTCGGTCACGCTCTGCACGGCGCGGAGCACTTTGATCGCCTTCGTCTCCAGGCCGTTCAGGATGGTCCGCGCGCCATCGAGATCGCCTTTGTCGAGCGCGGCGCCGATCTTTCCCAAGCTGGTCGATCCGTCATAGGTCGCGGCCGGCAAGCCGCGCGTGAACCGGCCGAAAGCCTGCTGCGCCGCCGGCAGGTCGTCGGCCTGGATCGCCTCCACCATGGTCCGATAGTCGCCGCTGGGATTGGCGACCGGTCGCGGCGGGAGGGTCCCGGTCGGCGGTATCGCGGGTGACATGGGCGGCCTCTGCTCCCGATCCGTGTTTCCCAGCGCCCCCGGCGAGACCGGCAGAATCTGCCCGTGCGACCGGCAGATTCTGCCGTGCCGACCGCGCAAAGCCGCCGCCCTTTCCGGGATACGCGCGTCCTGCGCGCCGCCTGCGATTTCGTGAACAGAGCTGATCGGCGCGCGGCTTAGCCTCGCAACCGACATGCCGCACCAGGGTAGGAATGGTGACTCAGCGAGGGCCTTGAAACTGCCCGAGAGCGATCGAGCAGCTCAGCCGCCGCGCCGCCGTCTGCGGCGGCCGCCTTCGCCGCCTTCATCGCCGGATGCCGCGACTTTCGGCGCCGGCAGGTTCACCGCCTTGGCCAAATGCGGATAGGGCGCGGTCTTGTGCGGGATCGCCATGGCGCCGACGAAATGCTCCTGGAATTTCGGCTCGACGGCGGTCTCGACCTTCTCGACCTCCTTCACCACCCGGGCGATCTCGTCGCGCGACGCGCGGTTCAAGAGCGCGATGCGCGCACCGGTGCCGGCGGCATTGCCGGCGCTGGTGACCTTGGCCAGATCGCAATCCGGGATCATGCCCAGCACCATCGCGTATTTGACGTCGATATGGCTGCCGAAGGCGCCGGCGAGCGTGATGCGGTCGAGCTTGTCGATGCCCATGCGGTCCATCAGCAGCCGGGCGCCGGCATAGAGCGCCGCCTTGGCGAGCTGAATGGCGCGCACGTCGTTCTGCATGATCTTGAGCTGCGGCTCGCCGTCATGCAGCAGGTAGGTGAAGGTGCGGCCGTCCTGGATGACGCGCGGCGACTTGGCCGCCATGGCGCCGTCGATCACGCCGTCCTGGGTGATGATACCGGAGAGGAACATCTCGGCCAGGCATTCGATGATGCCGGAGCCGCAGACGCCGGTGACGCCGATGCCTTCGGTCTTGGCCTTGAAGTCGGGATGATCCGACCAGAGGTCGCAGCCGATCACCTTGAAGCGCGGCTCCAAAGTATCGCGGTTGATGCGCACGCGCTCGATCGCGCCCGGCGCCGCGCGCTGGCCGCAGGAGATCTGCGCGCCCTCGAAGGCCGGACCGGTCGGCGAGGAGGCCGCCAGCAGCCTGGTCTTGTTGCCGAGCACGATCTCGGCATTGGTGCCGACATCGACGATCAGGGTCATCTCGTCGGATTCATGCGGGCTCTCCGAGAGGATGACGCCCGCGGTATCGGCGCCGACATGGCCTGCGATGCAGGGCAGCACATAGATGCGCGCGTTGGGATGGACCTTGAGGTCGATCTCGCTGGCCCAGATCTGCACCGGCCCGTCCGTGGCCAAGGCGAACGGCGCGCCGCCGAGCTCGATCGGGTTAATGCCGAGCAGGAGGTGATGCATGATCGGGTTGCCGACGAAGGTGCATTCCAGGATGCCCTCGACCGAGCAGCCGGCTTCCTTTGCGACCGCCTGCGCCAGCTCGTTCAGCGCCTCGCGCACCGCCTTGGTCATCTCGACGTCGCCGCCGGGATTCATCATCACATAGGAGACGCGGCTCATCAGATCCTCGCCGAAGCGGATCTGCGGGTTCATCAGTCCCGATGAGGCGACCACGTCGCCGGTCGAGAGATCGCACAGATGTCCCGCGATCGTGGTCGAGCCCACATCGACGGCCAGGCCGTAGACCTTGTCGTTGAAGCCCGGCCAGACCGCGGTGATCTGCTTCTTCAGATGCACCGCGACGGTCACCTTCCAATCGCCCTTGCGCAGAGCCTGCTGCAGGCCCTGGATCGCGCGGATGTCGCAATCGAGGCCGTCGAGGTTCCACTGCTCCTTCAGCGCCTTCATCAGGCGCTGCAGGTCGCCGGTCGGGTCGTGCATATCCGGCTCGGCGACCTCGACGTAATGCAGGGTGATGATCGGGTCGAGCTCGATGGTCCGCATCTCGGCGCGCTTGCGCACGACCTGCTTGTGCACCTGGCTGTCCGGCGGCACGTCGATGACGAGATCGCCGAGCGCGTGGCAGGAGCAGGAGAGCCGGCGCCCGGGTTTCAGCCCGCGCTTGTCGGCATAGCGCTGCTCGGTCGAGGAGAAGTCCGAGAGGTGATCGGATTTCGAGGTGACGCCGAGCTTGGCGAACTCGCCCTCGGAGACCACGACCTGGCAGCGACCGCAAATGCCGCGTCCGCCGCAGACCGAGTCGATATCGACGCCGAGCGAGCGCGCGGCGTGCAGGATCGGCGTCCCCCTCGCAAAGCGCCCGCGCCGCCCCGACGGCATGAAGACCAGCAGCGGGTTGTCGCCGTTGCCGCCATTGCCGTTGCCGTTGGTCGCTTTCGTTTGCTCAGCCTGATCCAACTTCCGAACTCCAAACTGGACAGAGTCTTCGACCCCTCATCCCTGCCTTCTCCCTCAAGGGGAGAAGGGGATTTATTCGCCGCTGCCGCGGCAGGTCTCGGTCGAAAGCCCTCTCCCCCTGA
>DASZYM010000230.1:0-10230 GCA_035545355.1 Dongiaceae bacterium | reverse complement strand
CGGCCGCAAGATCACGCGCTTCCAGGGCGCCATCGCGCCGGATGGGCGCCCGATCTTCGATCTCGCCTATAGGAGCTTGCGCGGCGATCTGCATGCGCTCGCCATCCATCGCGCCGCTCTGTTCTCGGTGCTCTGGAGCGGCGTATCGCGCCGCGGGATCGCGGTCGAGACCGGCTGCGAGATTCGCGAGATCGAAGCCGGCAGCGATGGACGGCTGGTGCCGGTCGCGCAGCAGCGGCGCTTCCCGGCGGTCGATCTCGTCGTCGATGCGACCGGCGCGAACTCGCCCTTGCGGCGCTACGTGCCGGCGGCCGAGCCCTGCCCCTACGGGTATGGCGCGGTCTGGACCACCATCCGCAACCGCGGCTTCGCGCCGGAGATCCTGACCCAGCGCTATGTCGATGCGCGGCACATGATCGGCGTTCTGCCGGTCGGCAGCGTGCCCGATCACGAGGACGACCTGGTGACGTTCTTCTGGAGCCTGAAGCCGGGCGACTATCCAGCCTTCCGCGCGCGCGGGCTCGGCGCCTGGCAGGACGCGGTCGCGGCATTATGGCCGGAGACCGCGCCGCTGATCGAACAGGTGACCGATATCGCGCAGCTCACCCCGGCGCGCTACAGCCAGCTCACCCTGGCGATGCCGTTCGGCGGCCGGCTGGTCTTCATCGGCGACGCGGCGCACAGCACCAGCCCGCAGCTCGGCGCTGGCGTCACCATGGCGCTGCTCGACGCCGCGGCGCTGACCGACGCCTTGGCCGTCCATCGCGAGATCGAGGATGCGCTCTTGGCCTATGCCGATCGCAGGAGGCGGCATGTGCGGTTCTATCAGTGGATGAGCCGGCTGCTGACGCCGATGTTCCAGTCGGACGGCAAGGTGCTGGCCTTGCTGCGCGATGCGCTTGCGCCGGCCGCGGGAAAGCTGCCCTGGATCGATCGGCGGATGATGGAGCTCTTTGCCGGCCTGGCGACCGGCCCGTTCGCCGCGGCGGCGCCGCGGGACCTCGCCTTCCCGCTTCAGCGCAGCAGCGGCGCCAGCTCGGCGTCATAGAGCGCCAGCAGGTCCTTCACGTCATCATCCTTGCAGCCCTGACGGCGGACCATGAGGGTCGTGTCGTCCTTGGCGCCCTCGATCACCGAGAGGCGCTCGCCGGCGCCGAGCTCGTAATTGGTCTTGCGATCGATGTAGGCGGACCATTTCCGCCAGATGGCGTCGCCCGGCGCAAGGCCGCGGCAGAGCTCGGCCGCGCGGATCGCCATGTGATAGCGGGCATAGACCAGGTCCATGTCGTTGGTCATCGGCCCGCCGCGCGCGGGACCGGCGAGGATGAAGCCGGCGGCTAGGACCAAAGGCAGGATCGGGCGGCGCAAGGGAATCCCCAAAAGCAAACGCCGGCCCCGTTGCCGGAGCCGGCGCGAATCGGCTTGCTGCGGCGCTTACTTGATCAGCGGCGCCAGCTCGGTGTCATAGAGCGAGAGATAGGTCTTCGCATCGTCGCTGTTGCAGCCCTTGAGCTTGGCGACCTTGCGGGCGTCGGTCTTGGCGTCCTCGATCAGGGTCAGGCGCTCGGCGCCGCTGATCTCGTGGTTCACCTTGGCATCGATATAGGGGCCCATCTTGGCCCAGGCGGCGGCGTCATGCTTCATGTCGCGGCAGAGCTCGGCCACGCGCACGGCTTCCTGGTACTTGCTCCAGGCCGCATTCATGTCGTCCTGCGCATTCGCGCCGGCGCTGAAGCCCGCGACGGAAACGGCCAGGATGGCGCTTGCCGCCAGGGCGGTGAAAGTCGATTTCAGCATCGTAAATCCCTCTTTTTGGATGATCCCCAGCTCGAGCCTGCCGGGAGGGGGCTCCGCCGGCAAATCGGACGGTGGATCGGGCAATTCAACAGGATTCGGGCGTTTAACGCAACTAAGCCCTTCCAGCCGATCGACCGTTCCGCGCTACATTAACCGCGGAGCCGCCGATCCGTTCCGCCGTCCGGGAGTCCCGAAGCGATGCGCCGCACCACCCGCTTCCGCCAGTTGATCGATGCCGACGAGATCCTGGTCCTGCCCGGAGCGCATGATGCGCTCTCCGCCCGGCTGGCCGAGGCGGCGGGCTTCTCGGCCCTCACCTGCGGCGGCTATGCGGCGACCGCCAGCCTGTTGGGCGCGCCCGACACCGCCCAGCTTTCGATGACCGAGATGGCCGAGCTCTACGCGCGCCTGGCCGAGGCGACCCTTCTGCCGATCATGGCCGATGCCGATACCGGCTATGGCAACGCGGTCAACGTCGCGCGCACGGTCAAGGCCTTCGAGCGCGCCGGGGTCGCCGCGCTCTTCATCGAGGACCAGGTGTCGCCCAAGCGCTGCGGCCATATGGAAGGCAAGCGCGTGATCCCGGTCGCCGAGATGGTGGCCAAGCTGAAGGCGGCGCTGGATTCGCGCGAGGACCAGGACCTGGTCATCATGGCGCGCACCGATGCCCGCGCGACCGAGGGGCTGGAGGCGGCGATCGAGCGGGCGCAGATCTATCGCGAGGCCGGCGCCGACCTGATCTTCGTCGAGGCGCCGCTGACCGTCGATGAGATGTCGCGCATCTGCTCGGAGATCCCGGCGCCCTGCATGGCCAACAATGTCGAGGGCGGCAAGACGCCGCTCCTCTCGGCGGAAGCCCTGCAGGAGATCGGCTATGCCGCGGTCGCCTTCCCGGTCGCCGCGACCTATGTGATCGCCCATACGCTGCAGCGTTTCTACGCGCTCTTGAAAGCGACCGGCGAGACGACGGCGATGCAGAAGGAGATGGCGACCTTCACGACCTTCCACGACATCGTCGGCCTGCCCGCTTTGCGCGAGTTCGAGCGCGGCGCCGACGCCTTCGCCCGCGACCTGATCGAGCGGTTGGCGGAAGCCGAGGCCAACCGGCGGCCGGAGTAAGCTATTCCTTGCGGCGCTGGAAGATCGTCACCGGCGGCATGTCGGGAATGGCGCTGCGCTCGATCGTGTCGTAATCCTCGAGCGCGACGAAGCTGCCATGCGGATCGCCCTCGCGGGCCAGCGGCAGGATGGCGAACTCGTATTCCATCGGCTGCTGGTCCTCCCATGTCACGCGGTTGAAACCGACCAGGCCGATGCCGGTCGCGTGCACCCGCCGGTAGCAGTCGGCCCATTCGATGGAATCGCGGCCCTTGTAATCCAGCGCGTCGAGATAGAAGCCGGAGAAATCGAGCCGCGAGAAGTCGGCGACCCTGGTGCCGATCAGGCGGAAGAAGACCCGGAACGGATCGGTCTCGATATCGCCCAGCAGCAGCGAGGACAGCAGGCGCGGCACCTCGGTGGGATCGAAGCCGGTCCGCGGCCCGGGATGGCCGTCGCGCTGGAGCTTCCGCCAATAAGCGAAGAGCTCACGGATCTTGGCGCTCTTCGCGTCCTCGGGAGTTCGGAAATCGTGGTAAGGCAAGCCCATCAGAACCGTCTGACCGCGGGGTCGGAACGCATACTCCCACTGCCGTGGTTAGGATACTATGAAGAGCGAGTAACGCCGCAGCCGGGCGAAGGTGCGCCCGATTCGCGCGCAATCGGCCCGAATCCGGCGCTGGCCCGGCGCGTTACGGCGGGATAGCATCCGCTCCCTGCCATTCCAAGGATCGATCAACCATGAGTGAAGATTTCCGCGGCGACGGCGCCATCCAGCGCAAGGGACTGCTCGGCTCGAATTACGAGATGACGTTCGGCGGCATCCTGTCCTTCATGCGCCGCACCTTCACCAAGGATCTCGACGGCGTCGACCTGGTGGTGAGCGGCGTGCCCTTCGACCTCGCGACCACCGACCGGCCCGGCGCCCGGCTCGGGCCCAACGGGATCCGCGCCGCCTCGGCGGAAGTCGCCTCGCTCTTCCCCTATCCCTGGGGCTTCGATCCCTTCGCCGACCTCGCGGTCAGCGATTGGGGCGACTGCTTCCTGGACGTGCACAACCCGCTGACCATCCCGGACACGATCGCCGACCATGCGCGCCATATCCTGAAGAGCGGCGCGCGCATGCTCACCCTCGGCGGCGATCACTACATCACCTATCCGCTCCTGAAGGCGCATGCGGAGAAGTTCGGCAAGCCGCTGTCGCTCATTCATTTCGACGCGCATTGCGACACCTGGGCCGACGACGAGCCGAAGTCGCTCAACCACGGCACCATGTTCTACAAGGCGGTGAAGGAAGGGCTGATCGATCCCAAGCGCTCGGTGCAGGTCGGCATCCGCACCTGGAACGACGACTTCATGGGGATCCGCATCCTCGACGCGCAATGGGTCCACGACCACGGCACCAAGGCGGCGATCGAGGAAGTGAAGCGCGTGGTCGGCGATCACGCGGCCTATCTCACCTTCGATATCGACTGCCTCGACCCGGCCTTTGCGCCCGGCACCGGCACGCCGGTCGCGGGCGGCCTCTCCAGCGCCCAGGCGCTGGCGATCCTCCGCGGCTTCGGAGATCTCGACATCTGCGGCATGGACGTCGTCGAGGTCTCGCCGCCCTTCGACCATGCGGAGATCACCGCGCTGGCGGCCGCGCATATCGCGGTCGATATGATCTGCCTGATGCGGAACCGCAAGGTGGCGGGGAAGCTGAAGCGGTGATCCCGCGCCTCGAAATCCTCGACTCCGTCAGCGATCCCGCCAAGCCCCAAGCCGAGAACGACGACCGGATCGGCTGGAACGAGAGCGCCGCCTTCGTGATCGACGGCGCGACCGGGCTCGGCGATCCGGTGATGGCGCCGCCCGCCAGCGACGCCGCCTGGCTCGCCGAACATGCGCGACGGTTCCTGCAGGCGCATCTGACGCCCGAGCGGAAGATCGGCGACGTGGTGCGCGATCTCTTCGCCGGCGCACGCGACGCGTTCTTCGCCGCGGCGGGCACGGCGGAGATCGCGCGCTATCGCTATCCGAACGCCGCCTTCCAGGCGCTGCGCCTGACGCCGAGCGGGATCGAGACCGCGGGGCTCGCCGATTGCACGCTGATCCTGCGCGATGCCGACGGCCGGATGCTCCGCCACCGCGGCAGCCGGGCGCCGCGCGGCAACGAGCAGCAATCGGCCCGCCGCGCGATCGCGCGGAACAGAGGCTTCGACGCGGCGGGGGAGAGTTTTCGCAACACGGAGACTCTCGAAGATTTGCGGCGCCGACGGGACGGGCTCAACAGCACGGCCGACGGGATGTGGACCTTGGGCGTGGTGCCCGAGGCCGGCCTGCATGTGCGCATCGAGAAGTTGGCCATCCGTCTGCCAGCGATGGGCGTGCTCTGCACCGACGGGTTCGCCGACCTGGTGGACAATTATCAGACCTGCACCGAGGCCGGGCTGATCGCCCGGGCCGAGACCGATGGGCTCAAGGTGCTGCTGGACGAGCTGCGGCATATCGAGCGGGTGATCGACCCGGATGGCGCACAGTTCCCTCGCTATAAAAGATGCGACGATGCCTCGGCCGTCCTGGTCAGGCTCGCATCAGCCGCCTGAAAGCCGCGAATTGCCCGATAGATGCACACCAGTATGATACAGTCTGAACAACTGAACTGGGATGAAACGCACATAAAAGCGTCTTTCTCCGAATTGTACGCCTCAAGCATCTTCCGTCTCCGTGTCGGGTTTTACACCGCGATGTTGCCGGTTATCGGCGGCGCAGCTCTCTTGCGGAGATCGAGGATGGCCAAGCGGCGGCGGATGTTCCGGGACCTGTTCGGCGGCGTGGTCGCGTTCATCGCCACGGTGCTGCTCGCCGCCGGCGCGGGGGCGCAGCAGTTCTCCGAGCTCGATCACGCGCTGCGCAAAGCAAATCCATCGGCGGAGCTGGTCGGCAATTTCAACGAGCTGGTTTCCGCGGCCGCCAATGTCGGCTCCGTGCCGCCGACCGATTCCGATCGCGCGACCGCCGGCGCCGTCCGCGCCACCTTGCAGGATCCGGGCGCCCTCGCCCGGGCCAACGACCCGACAGCGCGGGCGGCCGCGCAGAGCGGCGCCGAGTTCCAGCAGATTCCCGATCTCGCGATGAAGCTCGACCAGTCGATCGGCACGCGGCTTTCGGGCGATGCGCGCAAGGGCATGAGCAACGACTTCAAGGCGATCGCGGAATACATGGCGATCGTCAGCCCGGGCAGCAATTGGTACTGCCAGATCCGGCCGCTCGGCGCGCTGGTGGGGTGCTGAACCCGGGCAAACTCGAAGATCGGGTTCGATCGATCCGTCACGCCGCGGTCCGGCGCGGCGCTTTCAACTGATCCATGGTGCAGGCACGCGGCTTCTTGTCGAAGCGCCAGCGGAGGAAGCGGGAGCCGTGGCGCATGTGGTCGCCGGTGATGTGGTCGGCGCTGACCTCGGCGACCAGCTTCGGCTTCAGCATCACCGGTTTGCGCTCTTTGCCGGACCAGCGGCTCTTGCCGCCGGGGGAGCGGCCGGTGAAGCCTTCGCCCTTCAGTACCGGCGCGAGCTTCCTGCGGGTGGTCGCTTCGTCGTCGGGCGGGCGGGTGCGGCCGACGTAGTGCAGCAGGCCTTCATCGTCGTAGAGGCCGAGCAGCAGGTATTCGACCCGGCCGGATTTGTCCTCATAGAACGCGCCGACCACCGCGTCGATCGTCTTCCACAGCTTGTACTTCACCATGGCGCGCTCGCCGGGGTGATAGGTGTCGTCGAGGCGCTTCGCCACGATGCCGTCGAGGCCGTGGCCGACCCGTTTCAGCCAGCGTTGCGCCATCGCCTTGGAGGTGGTGCGGGGCGAAAGCCGGAGGCGCGGGCTCTCGATCTTCCCGAACAGCTTCTCCAGGGCGGCGCGGCGCTCGGCCAGAGGCTGATGGCGAAGATCGTCGCCCTTCGGGTCCGCCAGGAGGTCGAAGGCGACGAAATTCGCCGGCGTTTCGGCTGCGAGCTTGCGGATGCGACTCTCGGCGGGATGAAGGCGGAGCTGCAGAGCCTCGAAGGAGACTTCGTCGTCGAGGATGAGCACGATCTCGCCGTCGAGCACGAAGCGCTTGAACGGCAGCGCTTTGAGCGCCTCCACCAATTCGGGGAAATAGCGGCTGAGCGGACGCTGGTTGCGCGACAGGAGATCGACCTTGTCGCCGTCCCGGAATGCGAGGCAGCGGAAGCCGTCCCATTTCGGCTCGTATTGCCAGCCGGCGCCGGAGGGCAGCTCATCCTCGGCACGGGATTCCATCGGCACGGTCTTGCGGGAGACGGGGAGCATGGAGGTGAACCTAAGAGAGAATGGCGGTCCGAGTCTTCCACCCCTCACCCCCGCCCTCTCCCTCCGGGGGAGAGGGGGATTTCTTGACAACCTTTTCCAGGAAACGGAGTGCGAAGCACGCCGCATAAGCCCTCTCCCCTTGAGGGAGAGGGTTGGGGTGAGGGGTCGACGGGTCTATCCCGCGTCCCACTTCACGCCCGTATCGGCTTCAGCGGCTGGCGGGCGGGGCCGTGGATGACCTCGCCTTCGGCGGAGAAGACCGAGCCGTGGCAGGGGCAGTCCCAGGTGCGGTCGGCGTTGTTCCAGGTGACCGTGCAGCCCTTATGGGTGCAGGAGGCGGAGAAGCAGTGCAAGACGCCGTCCTCGCCACGCCAGGCGGCGATCTTCCGCTCGCCTTCGCCGATGATGCCGGCGCCGCCGGGCGGAATGGCATCGAAACCGGCGACGCGGGATTGGGTGTCGCCGCTCTGGTGGAAGTCCTTGGGCGCGGGCCGCCTCGGATCGAACAGGTTGCCCCAGCGATGCGCGCCCTTCTCGATCGTCTCGGCCACCATCAGGCCGGCGGCGGTGCCGTTGCTGATGCCCCAGGCGTTGAAGCCGGTGGCGACATGGAAGCAGGGCGACGTGTCGGGATCGGGCTGGCCGACGAAGGGCATGCGATCGGCGGTGTCGTAATCCTCGTTGCACCAGCGCCAGGCCGCTTCGCCGACCGGCAGATGCCGGTGCGCCCATTCGTCCAGCGCGACGAAGCGCCGGGCGACATCGCCGTCCTGGCCGGTGTTGAACTTCGGCCCGAGCACCACCAGCAGCGGCCCTTGGGAATCGCGGCCGGTGCGGATGGAATGCGTCGGCTCGTCGACCCCGATGAACATGCCCTGGACCGCATCGGCGCTGCTGGTGCGAAAGGCCATGGCGGTGTGGCAGCGCGGCTGGGCCTTGGTCGAATAGCCGACCGGGCTTTTCACCGTCATGTTGGTCGCGACCAGGAGGTGCCGCGCGGTGACCGCGCCGGCATCGGTCTCGACGCGCCATGCATTGTCGCCGCCATCGGCGGAGCCGATAGTGACCGCGCGGCTCCGCTCGAAGATCTCGCCGTCGATCGCGCGCAGGGCTGCGGCGAGACCGAGGAGATAGCGGACCGGGTTGAACTGCGCCTGGCCGGTGAACTCCATCGCCGCGGCGGTCGGGAAAGGCAGCGGCGGCTTCTCGTGCAGATGCGCGTCGAAGCCGAGCGACCGCGCCGCCTCGACCTCGGCCACGATCGCATCCTTCCATCCGGCATCGACCGCATAGGCGAAGGCGGATTTGCGCTCATAGTCGCAGGCAATGCCGAGGCGCTCGATCCAGGTGCGGATCTGCTCGACCGCGTGGCGGTTGGCCTCGGCATAGGCCTGGGCGATGTCGCGCCCGCTCTGATCGATCAGGCGGCGATAGATCAATGCGTGCTGGGTCGTCACCTTGGCGGTCGAGCGGCCGGTCACCTGACGGCCGATACGGCGCGCCTCGAGCAGCACGACGGATCTGCCGGCCTGGCGCAAAGCCATGGCGGCGCTCAACCCGACGATGCCGCCGCCGACGATCACGACATCCGCGCCGATCGTTCCTTGCAGCTTGGGGAAAGAGACGTCGGGGGCTCCGTCGGTCCAGCAGCACTCGCCGCGGCCCGGGAGAACGGGCGCCAAGGGCATGACGGCTACGGGCGCGAGACGAATTTGTTGAACCGGCTCTCCTTGCCGCCTTCGGTCGCGTCCTGATGCAGGAAGGCGAGCTTGCGGTCGTCGAAGATCTCGAAGAACTCGTCCCAGCTCACCTCCTCGAGGTTCGGCTCCTTCTCGCCGAAATCGATCCGGAGGATGCCGCCGTCATCCCCGGCATCGCTGACCTTGGACGGCCGGCCGCCGCGGGCCTCGACCCATTTGCGGATCGTCTTGTGGTCGGTGGTGGTGGTCGCATCGCTCATACGCCTGCTCCCTCGTTCTCCGTCATGGGCATTCCACGCTCGATGAGGGAGAACAGCGGCATGGAGCCTGCGTTCCGGCCGAATTTCCCGGATTTCCAAGGGCAAGCACGGGAACCGTCGGTGACGTGGGCGGCTTGCACCCAGGTGGTGAACCGAGGCATGTCGAATCCCAGTCCGTCGAGCCCGCAGAGCCTGAGCGAGATCGCGCCGGTCGAGCCGCGCATCCCGCCCCGCGCGGTGCATCTCTGCCTCGACATGCAGAACCTGCTGGGGCCCGACGGCCCCTGGCAGGCCAGATGGGCCGAGCGCGTGCTGCCGGCCGTGGTCTCGCTGGTCGAGCACGCGCCGGCGCGCACCGTCTTCACCCGCTTCATGCCGCCGGCCGAGCCCGACGATGCGGCCGGCGCCTGGCGCGACTTCTACCGGAAATGGGCGGGCATCACGCTGCAACAGATCGAGCCCGAGATGCTGGCGCTGATGGCGCCGCTCAACCTGTTCGTGCCGCCGGCGCGGGTGATCGAGAAGCAGCGCTACTCGGCCTTCTCGGCGCCGGAGACGGCGGCGGCGCTGCGGGCGATGCGTGCCGATGCGGTGATCGTCTCGGGCGCCGAATCCGATATGTGCGTGCTGGCGACGGTGCTGGCCGCGGTCGATCTCGGCTATCCGGTGATCGTCGCGGAGGACGCAGTCTGCAGCAGCGCCGATCCCACCCACGACGCGGTGCAGGAGCTCTATCACGCGCGGTTCAGCCAGCAGGTCCAGACCTTGGAGGTCGAGGCGATCCGCGCGCTGTGGCGGCCGGTGGAGGCTTGAGCCCCATGGAACAGGGGCGCGGCTTTCGTGGCGCGTGATGGCGCTGGATCGGCATCCGAGTATTCGGCCGGCGAGATCAGGGCTGCAGTCAACCCCACCCTACCGACCCATCTTGGGGCGGGGACGCAAGCAGGGTGCGAGGCATTATGCGCACGTCACGTGCGTGACGGATATCGACTGAGATGCACGATGTCACCGCTCCGCCCCAAGACGGGGCGGTAAGGTGGGGTTGATGCAGCCGTGATGCTTGCCGA
>DASZYM010000229.1:0-1793 GCA_035545355.1 Dongiaceae bacterium | reverse complement strand
GCGATCCTCGGCATGCTGCTGGCGGCGGGCATCGTGCATGTGCGCACCCTCGACCGCAGCCTGATGCCTTGGATCATCGCCTCGCAGACCGTGCCGATACTCGCCATCGCGCCGATGATCATCGTCATCCTCGGCTCGATCGGCATGGTCGGCCTGGTGCCGAAGGCGATCATCTCGATGTACCTCTGCTTCTTCCCGGTGACGATCGGCATGGTGAAGGGCCTGCGCTCGCCGGACCCGCTGCAGCTCGACCTCATGCGCACCTACAGCGCCGGCACCTGGGCGGTGTTCTGGAAGCTGCGCATGCCGTCCTCGATCCCGTTCCTGTTCGCCAGCATGAAGGTGGCGATCGCCATCAGCCTGGTCGGCACCATCGTCGGCGAGCTGCCCACCGGCGCCAATGGCGGTCTCGGCGCGCGGCTGCTCTCCGGCTCCTATTACGGCCAGACGGTGCAGATCTGGTCGGCACTGCTGATGGCCGCGATCCTCGGCTCGCTGATGGTCTATGCGATGGGCGGGATCGAGCGCTTGACCCTGAAGCGGATGGGGGCGCCGCGATGAGCCGGCGCTTCCGCCCGGCCGGGATCGCGGCGATGGCGGTCATCGCCGCGGCTTTGGTGCTGCCGATCGCGGTCTACGACGAAGACTACGTCTTCTGGTATCAGTTCCCGACGGCCGGGGTGCTGCTGCTGATCGGCCTGGTCGGGTTGATCGTCGGCGAGTTCGCGCTCAAGGGACGGAGCGGGGGCCGCCTATGGGCGGTGATCGGCCCGATCGCGCTGGCGATTGCCGCCGCCGGTCCGATCCTGCTGCCGGCTTCGGAGCTGGACATCGGCTGGGAAGCGCCGGGTTTCTGGCTCGCGCTGCTCGGGGTGGCCTTGTTCGGCTGGACGGTCATGGCGCATCTCTCCTCGATGCCGCACAGCCGCAGTCGCGACATTGCCGTGCCGGTCTTGTTCGGCATGCTCCTGATCTATCTCTGGCAGGCCATTGTCGTCGGTTTCCAGGTGCCCCCCGTCCTGCTGCCGGCACCCACCGAGATCGCCGCGGCCTTGGTCCATGGCGCGCCCACCCTGGCGGGCGATTTCCAGCAGACCTTCCTCAAGGCCGTGCTCGCCGGCTTCATCCTCGGCAATCTGATCGCGTTTGCGACGGCGCTGCTGGCCGACCGGATCCCGTTCATCCAGCGCGGCCTGCTGCCGCTCGGCAATTTCGCCAGCGCGGTGCCGATCGTCGGCATCGCGCCGATCATGGTGATGTGGTTCGGCTTCGGCTGGGAATCGAAGACGGCGGTGATCGTATTCATGATCTTCTTCCCGATGCTGGTGAACGCGCTGGCGGGCCTCAACGCCGCCGACCGCATGTCGCTCGACCTGATGCGCTCTTACGGCGCCAGCTACGGCCAGACGCTGGTGAAGCTGCGGCTGCCGATGGCGCTGCCCTTCCTGTTCAACGCCCTGAAGATCAACTCGACCCTGGCTTTGATCGGCGCCATCGTCGCCGAGTTCTTCGGCTCGCCCACCGCGGGCATGGGCTTTCGCATCTCGGTCGAGGCCGCGCGGATGGGCCTCGACATGGTCTGGGCCACCATTGCCGTCGCCGCGGTTGCCGGATCGGCGTTCTACGGCATTCTCGCGCTCCTCGAGCGCGCCTTCACCTTCTGGCATCCTTCCTATCGGGCACAAAACTGAAGAAACGGAGAGGCAAATGAAGATCACGCATCTGCTCGGCGCAATGGCGGCGGCTTCGGCGCTGCTCATCGGCGCTTCCGCGGCCAATGCGGACGACCAGCT
>DASZYM010000228.1:0-9722 GCA_035545355.1 Dongiaceae bacterium | reverse complement strand
CGGCCTACCTGCTGGCGCTTCCTTCCTTTTTCGCCGTGCTGCTGCCAAGATCGGTCCGGGCTTGACGGAGAAACGAGTCGGATGCGGCCACGCGGTCTGATCGGAGCAGCGCTGATCGGGCTGGCCGCCCTCCTCGCGCCCCAGGGGGCCATGGCCGACAACAACGACGACGACGTTGCCGCGGCATTGAGCGGATCGGGCGGCAAGGCGGCGATGGTCGCCTTCGATGCCGCCCCCTTCCCCTATCACGGCATGATTCCCGGCGATCCCGAGGCCGATACCGACGACGCGCCCTTCCTCGATACCAGGGACGGCGACCGCCGCGGCCACACGTCGTCGCGCGGCGGCATCTACTGGGAGGACGAGACCTACAGCGACCGCCGCACCCTGCTCTACATCCCGGCCGGCTTCGACCTGAAGCGGCCGGCGGCGATCGTCGTCTTCTTCCACGGCAACCAGGCGACCCTGGCGCGCGACGTCATCGACCGCCAGCAGGTGTCGCGGCAATTGGCGGAATCCAGCCTCAACGCCGTGCTGGTCGCGCCGCAATTCGCCGTCGATGCGCTCGATTCCAGCGCCGGCGGCTTCTGGCAGGACGGCGCCTTCCTGCGCTATCTCCGCGAGGCGGCGCTGCATCTCGCCCGGTTGCAAGGCGGCGGCGCCAGCCGCAACGACTTCGCCAGGCTGCCGGTGATCCTGGTCGCCTATAGCGGCGGATACCTCCCCGCCGCGTATTCGCTGCAGGTGGGTGGTGCTGGCAAGCGGATCCGCGGCGTGGTGCTGCTGGACGCGATCTATGACGAGACCGAGAAATTCGCCGGCTGGATCGCCGACCATCAGAGCTCGGCCTTCTTCTTCAGCGCCTTCACCGCCTCCAGCGCCGACGGCAACGGCGCGCTGCAGGACCTGCTGATGAACCAGGGCATCATGTTCTTCACCGAATCGCGGCCTTGCCTGGACAAGGGCGACGTCGTGTTCCTCGATACCGGCGAGTCGGCGGTCCATGCCGACTTCGTCTCCCATGCCTGGGTCGATGATCCGCTGACCTGGGTGTTCGACCGCATCGCCGGCTTCCCGCGCGGCGGCGGCGGCGCCTGCAAGCCCTGACGCCGCCGGGGAAATTCCCCCGGCGATTCCACGGGGGAACTCCCCTCCCGGCCTTCCGGTTGTTCCTGCGCGGGTCCTTCTGAACAGGAGCGTCATGGGACGCCACTTTCTGCGCGAGCACGCCGTTCCGGCCGGGCCGCGCGCCCTTTTTTGCGCGCTGAGCGCCGTGGCGTGCTGCTGGGCGACGGCGGCCTATGCGGCCGAGCAAGGCGGCGGCAAGCCGAGCGAAGCGGCCTTCGTCGCCGAGATCCTGGTTCTGGTGATCGCCGGCCGGCTGCTCGGCGAGGCGATGCAGCGGATCGGCCAGCCTTCGGTGATGGGCCAGCTCATCGCCGGCATCCTGCTCGGCCCCTCCGTCTTCGGCCTGCTCTGGCCGGAGGCGCAGCATGCGATCTTCCCGAGCGGCCCGGCGCAGAAGAGCATGGTCGATGCGATCGCGCAGATCGGCGTGCTGATGCTGCTGCTGCTCGCCGGCATGGAGACCGATCTCAGCCTGGCGCGCCGGACCGGCCGGGCCTCGATCGCGGTCTCGGTCAGCGGCATCTGCCTGCCCTTTGCCTGCGGCTTCGCGCTCGGCCTCTATCTGCCGGACAGCCTGCTGCCCAATCCGAACGAGCGCATGGCCGCGGCCCTGATGCTGGGCACGGCGCTGTCGATCTCGTCGGTGAAGATCGTCGCGATGGTGGTGCGGGAGATGGACTTCATCCGCCGCAATGTCGGGCAGATCATCCTCGCCTCGGCGGTGATCGACGACACGATCGGCTGGATCCTGATCGCCATCACCCTGAGCCTGGTCGAGAAGAGCCATCTCGACTGGCCGACCCTCGCGAAATCGGTGATCGGCACCGCGATCTTCCTCGGCCTGAGCTTCACCCTCGGCCGCCGCGCGGTCGCCTGGGCGATCCGCTGGACCAACGACCACTTCAAAAGCGAGCTGCCGGTCATCTCTTTCGTGCTGGCTCTGACCTTCGGCCTGGCGCTGATCACCGATGCGATCGGGGTCCATGACGTGCTCGGCGCCTTCGTAGCCGGCATCCTGGTCGGCGAATCGCCGATCCTCACCAAGCAGATCGACGGCCAGCTCCGCGGGCTGATCACCGGGCTCTTCATGCCGGTCTTCTTCGGGCTCGCCGGCCTCTCCGCCGATCTCACCATCCTCAAGGACCCGCAGATCCTGCTGCTGACCCTCGGCATCGTGGCCATCGCCACCATCGGCAAGTTCTCGGGCGCCTTCGCCGGCGGCACGATCGGCGGGCTTCGCTTCAAGGAATCCTTCGCCATCGCCAGCGGCATGAATGCCCGCGGCTCGACCGAGGTGATCGTGGCGACGATCGGGCTCTCCATGGGCGTGCTCAGCCAGAATCTCTTCTCCATGATCGTCACCATGGCGATCCTGACCACGCTCGCCATGCCGCCGATGCTGCGCTGGTCGCTCGCGCGCCTGCCGCTGCGCGAGGAGGAGAAGAAGCGCATCGAGCGCGAGGAGTTCGAGGCCAAGGGCTTCATGCCGAATGTCGAGCGCCTGCTGCTCGCGGTCGATGACAGTCCGAACGGCAAGTTCGCGGCGCATCTGACCGGGCTCCTCGCCGGGCGGCGCGGCACGCCGACCACGCTGCTCCGGGTCCGCGGGGTCGAGCCGGCGGCGGGCCCCGCCGATACCGAAGACGAAGGTCCCGAGGAAGACCTGAAGGCCGGCGCCGAGGCCGCCCGCGACGCCAAGGAAGCCGAGGAACGAGTGGAGGAAGAGCGCGCCAAGGCGGAGATGAAACGCGATAACGGCGATGCCGAGAAGAAAGGCCGGAAGCGGTCGAAGGCCGCGGCGGTCCAGGAGAAGAAGCAGGAGCGGAAGGAAGACGGCAAATCCGCCGCCAAGACCACCCCGCAGGTCGAGCTGCTGACCGCGGAGACCGCGCCGACGAGCACGGAGGACGCGATCGCCCGCGAAGCGACCAAGGGCTACGACCTGCTGATCCTCGGGATCGAGGACACGCTCGCCCCGGACGGCGCGCTGCACGAGGAGCTCGGCCGGATCACCGCCGGGTTCGACGGGCCGCTGGGCGTGGTGCTCGGGCGCGGGAAGCTGCTGCAGCGGCCGACGACGCGGCTCCGCATCCTGGTCCCGGTCAGCGGCAACAACGTCTCGCGCCGCGCCGCCGAGGTGGCGGTGATGCTGGCGCGCGCCCAGGACATGCCGATCACCCTGCTCTACGTGACCGGCGGCAAGAACAAGAAGAACGGCGGCGGGCGGGGGCGCAGCCTGCTGCATCGCCACGAGCAGGCGGCGCTCAAGGAGCTGGTGACCTGGGCCGAGCGCTACGACACCGATGCGCGGACGGTGATCCGCATGGATATGAGCCCGCAGGACGCGATCCTGCGCGAGCTGAAGAGCGGCCGCTACGACCTGGTCGTGATGGGCGTCAACCGCCGGCCGGGCGAGGCGCTGTTCTTCGGCAATGTCGCCGGCGCCGTGATCGAAGGCGCGGACATCTCGCTGCTGCTGCTCTCGAGCTGATCAGCAAGTCAGTGGATGTGCAGAATAGAGACCTGCCACTGGCCGTCTATGAGATCCGCCTTTCGCCACGAGCTTTTGTCGTTGAGCGTCACCCACCGCCGTTCCTCCACCCGGTAATGCCAATCCTTGTCGTTCTGGAAGAAGGTTTGCTGGCCCCTGCCCTCAATGATGTTGAGAATGCTGTTGTCGTGGGAGTTCCGCTCGTCGAAATCCGTGACGGCGCGCTGCGCCATCTCGGAATACACCTCGTTCAACTCCAGCAGCAGGCTATTGATGCTCTCGTCCAATATCTCGGCATTCAGCCCGACACGGCGCGCCTCGCGAAGCGTGATGGGATAGGAGTGGGACGGATAGCCGGCATTCAGCGTATTGCTGATAGACTTCGCTTTGTCGGCATCGGTCACATGGTAGGAGAGTATCTCGGCACAGATCCTGGTCGATAGAGCGCTTGCGCGATCGACCGCGCCGACCACCAGCGGATGCACATGGTTGAACAGCGCAGCATAGGGATTGGCGGCCGGATCGTTCTCGGTCGAGCTTTGGTCGTTCCACAACTGAATCACGCGGTGGAGCTCGTCCTGGCTGACGCGGACGCGGTTGTTATCCCGGTCTATCGGCGAGAGCGAGTGGGTCAGCGACGTGTCCACCGCCGAGAGGTGGGCGAGCGGTCCCATCATGATCCTGTCGGCGCCCAGCGCCAGCATCGTCGCCGCCGATGCACATTCCAGCGGCACAAGCGCGTCGATCGACGCCGTGAATTGACGCATCAGATTGACCATGCGCAGCGAGACTTCGCCCGAGCCGCCCGCCGACTTGATGAACAGGGATATCCGGTCGACCTTGCCGACCTTCCGCAACATCCCGTACAGGCCGACCACGTCGTTTGCGCAGATTGAGCCACCGTTTGAGTTCCAATAGGAAATCATCGGGCCACCGAGCTTGGCCTCGATCTGGGCGATCAAGGCCTGCGTACGGTCGGTCAAGATCGGCGGCTCTCGCAAGGCAATGCTACGCCCCTCGGAGGGAGTCTTGTTCGCCACCAACTCGGTCTTCGAAGCTTCCACCATGTTCGCCTCTCAACTCACCGGTTGCGAAGCTAGCCTGCAACGGGCCGCCGCTCAACCCCAGGTGGATGCTCGGCTGCACTCCATGGAAAGCCCGCCGCGCAGGTTGCGGTCGGTCTCCCTCTGCCGCGCGGTGGCGGATGGAATCAATTTTCCGCGTCTTCGTCCTTTGACAATCCGTCGCGCAGGAGCCGGTCGAGCGGGTCGCTGAAGACTTCGCGCTTGCGCCGCTTCGGCCGCTCCCATACGACGCCGGGATAGCCCTTCAGCGGCCCGAGCGGCGCGCCGCTATAGGCCCAGTCCGGCCGTTCCTCGATTGCGACGTGATAGAGCGGCTCGCGGCCGGTTCCCGCCGCGAACAGCGCGCGCGGCAGGTTCACCATCTGCGGCGCATGCGCCCGCTCGTAGGTGAGCGGCGTGCCGCAGCGGCTGCAGAAGCTGCGGGTCCAGCGGCCCGCTTTGTCCTGATAGCGCGCGATGTGCTCGGCGCCCTCCAGGATGCGGAAGCGGCTGCGCCAGCTTCCGACATAGGTGGCGTAGGCGGCGCCATGGGCATGGCGGCTGGCCTTCGAGTGATCGTGCCAGGCCCATCGCGCCGGGTGCCCGATCTCGACCGTCACCGCGCCGCAGAGACACCGGCCTTGGACGGCGACCTTGCCGGCGGTCCGGGTCTTGCCCGATCGGATCGTGCCGCTTCGCGTCTTCCCGTCGTTCATCCGAGCTCTTCCGGGTCTGGTGAAGAGCGGATCCTAGTCGATCGCGCCGCCGGAATCTGTCAGGAACGACCTGTCGTCAAAGCCCCGCCTTGCGCAGCATTTCGAGCGCCAGTTCGCGCTCGCCGAGGACCGCGCTGGCGGCTCCGAGCCGCATGACATGCTGTGCCTCGGCATCCGAATGGACCCGAACGATGACCGGCAGCGCCGGGTTGAGGCGCCGCGCCTCCTCGACCAGCGACCCGGCCTCGAAGGCGTCCGGCACGGCGACGAACAGGCAGCGGGCCGCGCTCGGATTGGCGGCGGCCAGCACCTCGGGATCGGCGGCATTGCCGGCAATCGTCGCAACGCCGCGGGCCTGCAAGGGCTCGATGGCCGCGTTGCGCGTCTCGATCACCAGGTAGGGCGAGCCGGCGGTGTCCAGCCGCTCGGCGATGACCGAGCCGACGCGTCCATGTCCGATCAGGATGTAGTGGTCGTGCAATGCCGTCACCGGGATCACGGACCGCTCGGTCGGCGCGGCGGGCTCGGCGGAGCGCTTCTGCCAGCGATCCTGCATCACGAAGAAGGCGGGGTTGATCAGGATCGAGACGATCGCCGTGGCGAGGATCAGGTCGTGGGCCGACTGGTCCATCACGCCCAGCGATACGCCGAGCCCGCCCAGGATGAACGAGAACTCGCCGATCTGCGCCAGGCTGGCGGAGATGACCAGTGCGATGCGATTGGGGTGCCCGAACGCGCGCACGATCAAGAAGGCGGCGGCCGACTTGCCCACCAGCACGATGGCGAGCGCCCCGAGCAGCGGCCAGATCCGCGTGACCAGCAGCGAAGGGTCGAGCAGCATGCCGACCGAGACGAAGAACAGCACCGCAAAGGCGTCGCGCAGCGGCAGCGTCTCCTCGGCGGCCCGGTGGCTGAGCTCGGACTCGCTCAGGATCATTCCGGCGAAGAAGGCGCCGAGCGCGAACGACACCCCGAACAGCGCCGCGGCGCCGAACGCGATGCCCAGGGCGATCGACAGCACCGCGAGCCGGAACAGCTCGCGCGAGCCGGTATGCGCAACCCAGTGCAGGATCCAGGGCACGGCGCGGCGACCGAAGACCAGCATCACCGCGACGAACGCGACCACCTTGCCGAGCGTGAGCGCGAGGCTCCAGACGATCGCGCCGGCATCGACCGCCACGCCCGCCCGGTCGAGCGAGAGATAGATGTCCGCCAGCGGCGGCAGCAGGACCAGGGTCAGGACCATGAACAGGTCCTCGACCACCAGCCACCCCACGGCGATACGGCCCTCGGTGGTCTCGATCAGCCGCCGCTCCTGCAGCGCACGCAGCAGCACGACGGTGCTGGCGACCGACAATGCGAGGCCGAAAACCAGGCCGGCGCCGCTGGTCCAGCCCAGCGCCCGCGCCAGGACCCAGCCGAGCAGCGTCGCGACCGCGATCTGCGCGATCGCACCCGGCACCGCGATCGACTTCACCGAGAGCAGGTCCTTCAGGGAAAAATGCAGGCCGACGCCGAACATCAGGAGGATGACCCCGATCTCGGCAAGCTCCGCGATCAGCGCCTGGTCCGCGACGAAGCCGGGCGTGAACGGGCCGACCGCCACGCCGGCCAGCAGGTAGCCGACCAGCGGCGAGATGCGGAGGCGCTGCGCCAACGCCCCCAGCACGAAGGCCAGCACGATGGCGCCGACGATCGCCGCGATCAGCGGAGTGTGGTGATCCATCGCCCTCTTCCGTCCCCGGCCGATGGATTTTCATAACAGAGCCGTCCGACCCTGCCGACCGAAAAGGTGCCGGCCGAAAAGACGCCGAGGAAGCCTCAAGCTTATTTGATCGGGCGGGACGTTAACGGAAACGCTGATCGCGCCACTGCTGCTGCTGTTGCAGGTCCTGATAGTGCTTCTGGGCGAAGGTCATCGGCTGGCCTGGGACCGGGGGCGGCGGCGGCCATTGTTGCCGGCAGGCGGCCAGCAGCAGCAGGGCCGCCGCGCGTGCGACCGCCCTACATACGAACCTTGGCGTTCTGCTTCTCATCGATCCGGGGCGTCCTGCCCTGCATGTAGGCCTTCGCGCTCTGGAAAGCGCGTTTGATGCCCTGCGCGCCGGCATTATCCCAGTATTCGCCCTCCCGTCCATCCACCCGGATCAGGCAGAGCGACGGATCGTCCTTCCCGCCGGGGAACCAGACCTTCCAGGCATCGGACCAGAGCCGCTCGATCAGAGCAGGGTCCTTCACCACCTCGGCGCGACCGGCGATGGCGGCGAATTGCGACCCGCTCTGGAACGAGACGACGACCTCCGGATCGCGCGCGATCTCGGCTACTTTCGGCGACTGGATATCGGTGGTGAAGAAGATGTCGCCGTCGGGCCGGATCTCCGCGACGGCCATAGGCCGCGCATGGCTGTGCCCGTCGGCGAGCCGGGTCACCAGCATCGCATTGTCGAAATCCTTGATGATGTCGTAGAGACGATCGGCCTTCTCTTCAGCCCGCATGGCACGCTCCATCGCTGATGTGCCGGACCAACCGGCACATCGCGGGCCGGTTCCGGACCGGCTAGCGGGCGCTGCGGCGGATCGCTTCGGTGAATTCGTGGAGGCCGATCGGGAAGCGGATCGCCGTGAAATCGCCGAGCGGCGCGATCTGCCCCTGGCCCTGCCCGGCGATGCTGGAGGAATCGATCAGCACGATCGGCGGCAGCGGCTGCGTCTCGGCGACGCCGCGCATCACATGATCGAAGCAGATATGCACGAAGGCGATGTGCGGCGGCGATTCGAGCAGGCCGGCCAGCAGATCGTCCGGGCCGCGATAGGCGACGGCGCGGTGCCCCTGCGCCTCGGCAAGCGCCACCAGCAATCGCTGCTCGATCTCGAACGGGTCGAGGATCGCGATCCGCTTCGGCTCGGCATTCGGCTTCAGCGCATCGGCTCGGCGAAACCAATGGATCGTGCAGCCGGAGGACGTCGCGCGCGCGATGCTCGCGCGTCGATCGGGCGTGCCCAAGGCGGAACGTCGCCGTGGAAGAACTGCGATCCGCGAAGCGGTCTGTTCCATCGCTCAAAAGCCCCGAAAACTTGGCGAACTTCCTAGGCAATCCGGCGAGTCGCCGGCTGCAGAATGAAGCACGCATCAAGCACTCGGGTTCCGTCGAGAGCAACCTTTTAGAAGGTAAACGCCGATCCGATCGCGATGTCGAAGGCGTGGTAGTGCCTCTCGCCATCGGTGAGGCCGTCGCCGGAATCGTGGAACCAGGTATAGCCGAGCTCGCCGTCCAGCATGACGCCGGGCCCGAGCGCGTATTGGGTCGTGGCGATCACCCGGTTGAGGTTCCGGCTGCCGCCGGGATCGGCGGTGAAGGTGAAGGCATCGGTGCCGTTGTAATGGCCGTGGCTGCCCTGCATGCCGAAGGTCCAGGCGTCCAAGGTATAGGCGGCGCCGGCGCCCGCGACATAGGCGTCGTTGTCGGTGCCGCCCTGCTGGAAGTATTCGAGCACGCCGCCGAGCGAGAACTTCCCGACGGTGAGGTTGAGGTCGGTCTGGTAATCCGAATCCCGGCCGTCATTGCCGCCGGTGTGATGGTTGAACGCGGTCTGCCACGAGCCGCCGCCGCCCCAATTGATGCCCCAATCGTCTCCCGAATAGGCGTAGGTCGCATAGGCGCTGACGATGTGATGGGCGGTGCCGTCGGGCGTGCTGGGCGTGCCCGCCGCGTTGACGCCGTGCTGCGTGTAGTCTTCGGCATTGGCGCTCGGCGTGTAGCTGACGATGAGCTGGAAGCCGCCGAAGGTCGGCGTCAGATAGACGATGCCCTGGTTGTCGCCTTCGGTATCGACACAGGCCGCGTTGGAGCCGATCGGGTCGTTCGAGCCCCAGGCATTCGGCGAGAAGGCGGAGAAGTTGGACGTGGCGCCGGGCGGCAGCAGGCAGTAATTCGCGATCGCCTTGTCCTGCGAGCCGACCTGGAACCTGCCGAACCCGCCTTGCCAATAGACGTAGGACTGGTCGATCTGATCGGCGGCGTTCTCGCCTTCGAGCTCGACATGCGCGCCGACGGTCAGGCCGTTGTCGAGCGTGGTCTCGCCTTTGAACCAGATCTCGGCATTGTGGTTGAAGGAATCGTAATTGTGGTGATTGCCGAAACGGTTCTTATCCTTGTTGTCGAAGACACCCATGTAGACGATGTTGAAGAAGCCGCCGACATCGAGCTTGATGCCGTCGGAGGCTTGCGCCGTTCCGGCAAGGCTTGCCATGCCGGCCAGCGTCGTGCCGCAGAGCAGAGCGCGTTTCATCGATTCGGGCTCCAGGGAAGGCGTCAGGACGAT
>DASZYM010000227.1:0-2293 GCA_035545355.1 Dongiaceae bacterium | reverse complement strand
CATGTGGTGACGGCGCAGAGCTGCCCGGAGCTCAACGATCCCGCGCGCTCGATGCTGGGCGGCCAGCAGGAGAGCTGGCTCTACGACCGCCTGGCCAATTCCACCGCGCGCTGGAACCTGATCGGCCAGAACGTGGTGATGGCGGCCTTCCTCGACGGACGGCCGCCGGCGGAATCGCATCGCTGGACCGATGCCTGGGACGGCTATCCGGCCAACCGCGCCCGGCTGATCGACCACATCGCCGCCAGCGGCGTCGCCAATCCGGTGGTGCTGACCGGCGACAACCATGCCTTCTGGAACAACGACCTGAAGCGCGACTTCAACGATCCGAAGTCGCCGACCGTCGCGACGGAATTCGTCGGCACCTCGATCACCTCCTTCGGCCCGCCTTACGACCTGTTCATGAGCAAGATGCCGGACAATCCGCATGTCCGGTATTTCGAGAGCCGCAAGCGCGGCTATGTCTCGCTCGATCTCTCGCCCAAGCAGATGACCGCGCGCTTCCAGGCGATCTCCGACGCCGCCGATCCCGAGGCGGGCATCAGCACGCTCAAGACCTTCGTCATCGAGGCCGGGCACAAGGGCGCGGTCGCCGCGTGAATACTGCGAGAACATCTTGACAACAAGATACCTAATAGTGTATTGTGTTGCCGATCATCAGGTATACACCGCTGGCCTGGGGCGGGGGCCGCTGACTGACCTCAACGTAGACGGGACGTAGACAGAATCAAAAAGGCATTCCGTCCCTGCATGGCATTTAAGAGAGCGGTTTCAGTCATTTAGACGGCTTTGGCCCTCCAGAACGGCAGGGCGCGTTACTCAGGCCGCCTGCCGCGCGATCAGCCGCGCATAGCGTCCGGGCGTGATGCCGGTATGTGCCTTGAAGTGCCGGTTGAGATGGCTCTGGTCGGCAAAGCCGCAGGCCGCGGCGATCTCGGCCAGGGGCGCGGCACCGCCGATCATCCGCCGCGCCGCCGCCACCCGGCGCGCCACGAGATAGCGATGCGGCGCCGTGCCGAAGGCGGCGCGGAACGCGCGCGCCAGGGAGAAGCGGTCGAGATCGGCGACGCGTTCGAGATCGTCGGAGCCGATCGCCTTGGCGAACTCGGCATCGAGCAGCGCGCGCACGTCGTTCATCGCGCGCTGTGGCGGTGCGCCCTTCCGGCGCCGCAAGCCGCCGCGCCTTGCCAGCGCATCGGCGAGGCCGGCGATGACGGCGTCGGCGGCGAGCGGATCGAACGGGTTTGGAAAACCGACGAACGCCTCATCGAGCGCCGCGACGATCGCGTGGTCTTGCGAGACCACGTCGCTGACGAAAGGCAGCGCCGACGCGTTCTCGAAAGCGGGATCGAGCGCGGCGCGGACCAGCGCCGGATCGATATAGAGCATGCGGTAGCTGAAGCCCTCGGGCGCGGCGGCATGGCCGTCATGCGCCTCGTCGGGATGCAGCACCATCGCCTGGCCGGTGGCGCTCACGCGATCGGCGCCGCGGTAGCGGAACTCCTGGGCGCCGCTGAGCGTCACGCCGATCGCATAGGTCTCGTGGCGATGCGAGTCATAGGCATGGCCGCCGAAGCGTGCGACCAGGCGCTCGATGCCGGGTGCGGGCTGGTCGGTCAGCAGGAAGTCGCGATGGTCCATGCACAAACGTCCAAGACCGGAGGCGATGGCGTTCCGATATTACGGGACATGCTGTACCCGACCAAGACCGCTCTCATTATCCGCGCCGATCTCGCCGCCTGGCAGAAGGCCAATATCGCCGCGTTCCTCGCGGGCGGCCTCGTCCATCGCTTCCCGGAAATGGCCGGCGAGCCCTATCGCGATGCCGACCGGCATCTCTACACGCCGCTGATCCGCGAGCCGGTCTTCGTCTACGGCGCCGACGCGGCGGAGCTCCGCCGCACCTACGACCGCGCCCGCACCCGCGATCTCGATTTCGCCATCTACACCGAGCCTTTGTTCAAGACCACCAACGACGCCGACAACCGCGCCTCGGTCGCCGCCTGCACCCGCGAGCAGCTCGATCTGGTCGGGTTGGGATTGCACGCCGACCGGAAGATCATCGACAAGGTGATCAACGGGCTGAAGTTTCTGGGGTGATGTTTTTGTCGAGGGCATCGCACTGGATCAAAGTGCGGCGCTGTGCCTGAAGCATCGCGGCTGCATCAACCCTCTCCCTAACCCTCCCCCGATCTCGGGGGAGGGGACCAGACTGAGTGCGCGGTAACGATACGGCAGGTTCGCTCTCTCCAGGAGTCGAGGCTGTCACCTTCTTCTCTCCCCCGAGATCGGG
>DASZYM010000226.1:0-3474 GCA_035545355.1 Dongiaceae bacterium | reverse complement strand
TCGGGCTCGCTCGCCGGTATTCCGCCGCGCGCAATCCTGCGCGCTGCGTACTTTCGGCAGATGACACATGCCGAAAAGGAAACCGGCTTTGACCACGTCTACCCATACGAACACCAACACCACCCATGAGATCGCCCTGTTCGCCGATCTCTCCCTGACCGCGCCGCTGATGCAGGCGGTCAAGGAAGCGGGCTATGAGCGGCCGACGCCGATCCAGGCCCGCGCCATCCCGCATCTGCTGCAGGGCCGCGACCTGCTGGGCCTCGCCCAGACGGGCACCGGCAAGACGGCGGCCTTCGTGCTGCCGCTGCTGCAGCGCCTGATGGAGACCAGGAAGCGCGCCGCGCCGAAGTCGATGCGCGCCCTGATCCTCACCCCCACCCGCGAGCTCGCAGTGCAGATCGTCGAGAGCCTGCGGACCTATGGCCGCCATCTGCCGCTGCGCTCGACGCAGATCTTCGGCGGCGTCGGCCAGAACCCGCAGGTCGACCAGATGCGCAAGGGCATCGACATCGTCGTCGCGACCCCCGGCCGGCTGATCGACCTCATGCAGCAGGGCCATGTGAAGCTGGAAAGCGTCGAGACCTTCATCCTCGACGAGGCCGACCGCATGCTGGACATGGGCTTCATCCGCGACATCCGGCGCATCACCCCGCTGCTGCCGAAGCAGCGCCAGACCTTGCTGTTCTCGGCCACCATGCCGAACGACGTCGCCGATCTCGCGAAGGGCCTGCTGAAGGACCCGGTGCGGGTCGAGGTGGTGCCGCAATCCACCACCGCCGAGCGGATCGACCAGAAGGTCTATTTCGTCGCGCGCGGCCATAAGCGCGCACTGCTGGCGCAGCTTCTCGGCACGCCCGACATGAGCCGCGCTATCGTCTTCACCCGCACCAAGCACGGCGCCAACCGGCTGGCCGAGCAGCTCGAGAAGGATGGCTTCGGCACTGCGGCGATCCATGGCAACAAGAGCCAGGGTGCGCGGCAGCAGGCTCTGAACGCCTTCAAGGCCGGCAAGATCCAGGTGCTGGTCGCAACCGACATCGCCGCCCGCGGCATCGATGTCGACGGCATCAGCCATGTCGTCAATTACGAGCTGCCGATGGAGCCCGAGGCCTATGTGCACCGGATCGGCCGTACCGCGCGTGCCGGCGCGACCGGCATCGCCTTCAGCCTGTGCGACAGCGAGGAACGCGGCCTGCTGCGCGACATCGAGCGCATCACCCGCATGAAGGTGCCGGTGGTCGATGACCATCCCTTCGTCGGCGTGCCGGAGGATCCGCGCGCGGCCAACGATCGCGACCGGATCCCGGCGCATCACCGCGGCGGCAATCGCGGCCAGAATCCGAAGCGGCAGGGCCAGGGCGCGCGCAAGGCGGCGCAGGGCCATGGCGGCGGGCATCGCAACGATGGTCACCGCAACGACGGGCATCGCAACGGTGAGAGCCGTGGCGAACATCGCGGCGGCGAGAACCGTAATCATGGCCCCAATCACGGCGGCGGCGAGAACCGCAACCATGGTGGGGGTCGGTCCGCCCAAGGCCGCGGCCATCAGGGCCAGGGTCAGAAAAGCCATGGCGGCGAGAACCGCGGCGGTCAGCACCGCAGCCACGCCAACGGCAATGGCGGCGGCGGCGGCCGCTCGAGCCGCGGTCGCGGACGGGCGCGGTAAGATAGAAACCGTCATGCCCGGGCTTGACCCGGGCATCTCGCGCCATCGGATAAAGATCCCCGGGTCAAGCCCGGGGATGACGGTTCCATTTACTTCTTCGCGTAACCCACGCCCTGCAACGCTTCGCCGATCTCGCCCAGGATGGCGGGGTCGTCGATCGTCGCGGGGATGGGATAGTCCTGGCCGTCGGCGATCTTCTGCATCGTGCCGCGCAGGATCTTGCCGGAGCGGGTCTTCGGCAGGCGCTTCACCACCGTCGCGGTCTTGAACGAGGCGACCGGGCCGATCCGGTCGCGCACGAGCTGCACCACGTCGGCGACGATCTTGTCATGGGGCGTGTTGACGCCGGCCTTGAGCACCAGGAAGCCCAGAGGCACCTGGCCCTTCATCGCGTCGTGGACGCCGATCACCGCACATTCGGCCACATCACTGTGGCTCGCCAGCACTTCCTCCATCGCGCCGGTCGAGAGGCGGTGGCCCGCAGTGTTGATGATGTCGTCGGTGCGGGCCATGACGTAGACATAGCCCTCGGCATCGATCATCCCGGCATCCGCCGTCTGGTAGTAGCCCGGGAAGCGCGTCAGATAGTTCTCGACGAAACGCGCATCGTCGTTCCAGAGCGTCGGGAAGGTGCCGGGTGGCAAAGGCAGCTTGGCGCAGAGATGGCCGATCTCCTCCGGCTTGGCCGGATTGCCCTCCTCGTCCAGCACCTTCAAATCCCAGCCCGGCGCCGGCTTCGTCGGCGAGCCGTGTTTCACTTTCAGCAGTTCGATGCCGACGCAATTGGCCGCGATCGACCAACCGGTCTCGGTCTGCCACCAGTGATCGATCACCGGGACTTTGAGATGCTGTTCCGCCCATTGCAAAGTCGGCGGATCGGAGCGCTCGCCGGCGAGGAATAACGTGCGGAACCCGGTGAGGTCGTATTTCCCGATCAGCTTGCCGCCGGGATCGTCGCGCTTGATGGCGCGAAAGCCGGTGGGCGCGGTGAAGAGCGCCTTCACCTTGTGCTGCTCGATGATCCGCCAGAAGACGCCGGCATCGGGCGTGCCGACCGGCTTGCCCTCGAACAAGACGGTCGTGCAGCCCTTCAGCAGCGGCGCATAGACGATGTAGGAATGCCCGACCACCCAGCCGACATCCGAGGCGGTGAACCAGGTCTCCCCGGCTTTCATGCCGTAGACATTCTCCATGGTCCAATGCAGCGCCACGGCATGGCCGCCATTGTCGCGCACGACACCCTTGGGCCGTCCCGTCGTGCCAGAGGTATAGAGGATGTAGAGCGGATCGGTCGCGGCGACCGGCACGCAATCGGCCGGCTTCGCCGCCGCCATCAGCTCGTGCCAGTCGAGGTCGCGGCCGGTGATCAGCGGCGCGGGCTCCATCGGGCGCTGCAGGACGATGCAGTGCTCCGGCTTGGTCGAGGCCTGCTCGATCGCGGCATCGAGCAGCGGCTTGTAGGCGATGATGCGCGCGACCTCGATGCCGCAGGAGGCGGTGACGATGACCTTGGGCTTGGCGTCGTCGATCCGGCTCTTCAGCTCCTTGGCGGCGAAACCGCCGAAGACGACGGAATGGATGGCGCCCAACCGCGCGCAGGCCAGCATCGCGACCAGCGCTTCGGCGATCATCGGCATGTAGATGATGACGCGGTCGCCCTTGCCGACGCCGAGCCCGGCGAGCGCGCCGGCAAAGCGCGCGACCTCATCGCGCAGTTCGCGATAGGTGTAGCGCTTGATGGTCTGGGTGACGGGGGAGTCGTAGATCAGTGCGAGCTGATCGCCGCGGCCCCGCTCCACATGCCG
>DASZYM010000225.1:0-5906 GCA_035545355.1 Dongiaceae bacterium | reverse complement strand
CGCGCCCGACGACGTGCCCGAGCTGATCGCGCATCTCGAGGGCAAGCTCGGCTTCGGCGGCGGCCTTGGGCCGCATTACAACCCGTCGGACGACGACAACGGCAACGGTCCCGGCGCCGCGCCGACCCACAGTATGGAAGTAAAGAAGACGCCGGACGAGATCCGCCAGGAGATCCGCGTGGCCAACGAGGTCGCGCAGGCATTGGCGACGCTCGGCAGCGCGATGGGCGACGGCGACGAAGGCGGCGGCGAGAGCGCCACCGGCTTCAACAAGAACAGCGGAGCCGGCGATCCGGGCAATGACGACGGCGACTACACCGAGGGCCAGAACAAGACCGTCGGCAAGACCGAGAAGGACCTGCTCGGCGCCAAGCCCGACGTCGTCAACCCGCCGCATTGGGGCAGCGACACCGCCACCCATGGCGGCAACCGCTCCTCGACCGGCGCCGGCGGCAAAGCCGGCGGCGGCTCCCTCGGCGGTGGCGCTGCGCATGCCAGCACGCGCGGGTGATGCCGGGTGGCGTTGAAAAACGGGCGCGGTCGTCTCCTTAAGAGGCGGCCGCGCCCTGGCTCACCGCGCAGGCCTTCGAACCCGCGCCTCTCTAAGGTTGCTGCGTGACCGCGCCCACCGGCGCGAAGCCGAACTGGGCGAGCTTGGCCTGTCCTTCGGGCGAGAGAATGGCGAGCATGACGGCGACCGCCGGTGCGTTGTCCAGCCGCGTGAGCGCAAGGCCGTATTCCGGACCCACGTCATAAGGATCGGGAACCGGCACCACCGCGATACCGGGTGTCGTCTTGCGCCGCTGATCGGCGCCGCTGCAATAGCCCATCATCACGTTGATCTGCCCGGCGGAGAAGGCGGCGGCGATCGGATCCTGCGCCGCGGGAGCGGTGGTGCCGCCGACGATCTTCTGCGCCTTGCCGTCCAGCGTGGCGAAGGCGCCGGGGGTCTTCTGGTCGATCAGGTGGAACATGGCCCAGGTGTAATCGCCGCCCGGATCGGCCTTCGGCGTCGATGTGCCGAGCTTCACCGCGGGGTCGAGCAGGCGCTGCGCGAAGTTGGCCGCGGTCAATCCGGCTTCCGGCGTCGCGAAGGCGCAGAGGCGATTGCGCGTGAACATGACGACCGCAGCGGCCTTGCCTTCCGCCTTGAGCTTCAGCGGACTCGCCATGTCCGCGGAGGCGAGGATGTCGACCTTGTCGCCGGCCTCGATCTTCTGCCGCATCAGGCCCGATGGGCCGAACGCGGTGCGGACTTTGATTCCGCTCTTGGCCGAGAAGTCTTGCATGAGCGCGGTCAGCGCATCGTGCAGGCTGCCCGCGCCGTAGAGCACGACCTCATCCGCCCGGGCGGCGGAGACCGAGACGAACAAAGCGGTCAGCAGCGCAATGGAGATCCGGAACATCAGGCACCTCGAGCGAAGAGCTTCCGGTCCGGCGGGGACGGTCCGTCCGGCGCGTTATGTCCAATGAAATGTAGCGAATGGCGGCGGCGAGCAACGATCGATCACCCGAAACGGATCGACTGTCGGCGCGATGTCGATCGCGCCGGTTCTCGTCATATCCAATCGACGTGAGATGGTCGGAGTGAGAGGATTTGAACCTCCGGCCCCTGCGTCCCGAACACAGTGCTCTACCAGGCTGAGCTACACTCCGACGCTGGCTCGAACGGGGTCACCCCCGCGCAGGGCGCCCGCTATATACCGTCCGACCTTGAAGGGTGCAAGCGGCGTATCGCGCAGGGAAAGATCGGCGCCGCGCCGCGGAAGCGTTGCGCTGCGGGCCCGCGCCCGCGCATCGCGGAAGGGCGCGCACCGGTCGTCGGCTGCGCCCATCGTCGCCGCCGGCCGCCGACCACGGCGGTCTTTTTCGCCGTGGATTTTTCGGAACAAATGTGGTACATTTGCCTTGGAAGTCCGGGTGTCGCCTGGCCCGCCGTCGACCTTTCCGAACTTAGACCGGGCTTAGACAGAATCGAGAAATCGCTTCGGCGGTTTCGACCTACAAAGCGTTCCATATCAATATGTTAGGTGGCCAAAGGGCTGGGAAAGCTCGAAAGCCATGGCGCAATGCGGCGGGAGTTCAGTGCCCGCGCTGGATGCAGAAATCCACGACCTCGATCAGCGCGCGCTTCTCCGGCGTGTCGGGGAAGATGCCGAGCGCGTCTTTCGCCATGGCGCCGTAATGCGCGGCGCGGGCGACCGTGTCCTTGAGCGCGGCATGTCGGGTCATGAGGGCGATGGCCTTGCCGAGATCGTCCGGCTGCTGCTCCTGGCGCTCCATCACCCGCTGCCAGAAGCCGCGCTCCTCGGCATCGCCGCGCAGATAGGCGAGGATGACGGGCAGGGTGATCTTGCCCTCGCGGAAGTCGTCGCCGACGGTTTTGCCGAGCGCTTCCTGCTTGGCGGAGTAATCGAGCGCGTCGTCGATGAGTTGGAAGGCGATGCCGAGGTTGAGCCCGTAGCTGGAGAGCGCCTCCTGCTCGGTCTTCGCCCGCTCGGCGATGACGGCGCCGACTTCGCAGGCCGCGGAGAACAGGGCGGCGGTCTTGCCCTTGATCACGTCGAGATAGGCGAGCTCGGTGGTCGCGGTGTCGTTGCTGGTGATGAGCTGCAGCACCTCGCCCTCGGCGATCACCGCCGAGGCGTTGGAGAGAATCTCCAGCACGCGCAGCGAGGCGGGCATCACCATCAACTGGAAGGCGCGGCTGAACAGGAAGTCGCCGACCAGCACCGAGGGCTTGTTGCCCCAGAGCACATTGGCCGAGGCCTCGCCGCGGCGGAGCTCGCTGTCATCGACCACGTCGTCATGGAGCAGGGTCGCGGTATGGATGAACTCGACGCAGGCCGCCAGGGTCTGGTGATGCTCGCCGCGATAGCCGCACATGCGCGCGGCGGCGAGGGTCAGGATCGGGCGCAGGCGCTTGCCGCCGGCGGCGATGATATGGCCGGCCAGCTCCGGGATCAGCGCCACCGGCGACTGCATCTGCTTCAGGATGATCTGGTTGACCCGCGCCATGTCGTCCTCGACCAGCGCAGACAGACGCTCCAGCGCATCCGGTCCGGAGCGCTCGCGTTCCGCGTCGAGGTTGACGATCACTGCCACGATGGCCCCAAGTCCCGGTTCAGCTTGTGCTTTTCAGCTTATGCTTTTCCGGCCGCAGCATAGAAGCATAATGCCGGTGGTCAAGCCGGCCCCGGCCGGCGGCTGCGACCGAAGCGCACGGGGTCGAGAGGATGGTTAAGTCGTGATTCCCGCCATGATCGAGGCCGATGCGCCGACCGACACGCTGCTGGGCGGCAAGGTGAAGGTCTCCCAGCCTGCGGACGGCTATCGCGTCGCCGTCGATGCGGTGCTGCTCGCCGCCGCGGTCGATGCGGGGGCGGGGGAGCGCGTGCTCGATCTTGGCTGCGGCGTGGGTTCCGTTTCGCTCTGCCTCGCCTGGCGCCGGCCCGATCTCCGCATCGTCGGACTCGACCGCGAGCCGGTCTTCCTCGCTCATGCCGCGGCCAATGCCAAGGCCAACGGCATGGCGGCGCGGGTGACGTTCGTCGCCGGCGACGTGCTCGACCCGCCGGATGCGATACGCGGCGGTTTCGATCAGGCGATGCTGAACCCGCCTTATCTGAAAGCGGGCTCGGCCACGGTCTCCGCGCATCCGTTGAAGGCCGCGGCGACCGCCGAGGATGCGGCGGCGCTCCCCGACTGGATCGCCTGCGCCCGCGCCGCGCTCAACCCCGGCGGGATGCTCACCCTCATCCATCGCGCCGATCGGCTCGGCGATTGCCTCGCGGCCCTGCGCGGCTTCGGCGGCATCGCGGTGCTGCCGATCCATCCCAAGGCCGATCGCCCGGCCAAGCGCATCCTGATCCGCGCACGCTTGGGCTCGGGCGAGCCGTTATCGATGCTTCCCGGTTTCGTGCTGCACGAGGCCGACGGGCGCTTCACCATGGCGGCGGATGCGATCCTGCGCGCTGGAGTCGCGCTGGCCCTTGGTTGACCCCCGGCTTGACCCGCCGGGGTCCGGGCCGCTAAATGCGCGCCAATGTCCGTCATCAAAGTCCTACTCGTCATCGCGATCATCTGGCTCGTCTGGCGCGGCTTCAATCGGATCGCCGCTTTCGGCCAGGCCAGCCGGAACCAGCAGCCCGGCCCCGATCGCCCGAGCCGCCCCCACGGGTCGGCCCAGGGCTCGGCCCAGGGGACCGCTCCGCGGCCCGTGGAGGACATGGTTAAGTGCCCCAAATGCGGCGCCTACGTCTCCGCCCAGGCCCACCATCGCTGCGAATAGGCCGGATTTCTTCCGCCCATCCGGTCAGCTTGATAAATCGCCATCGCCCCGATATTTTGCAGCGCACCATTGGCCTTTGCGCCGGTTTCGATCATCTGATGTCGCGGGAAACATGCCGGCCCAGCCTGCTCGCAAGCCCAATCCGGAAACCTGCTTCCAGGCCCTGATCCTGAAGCTCCAGGCCTATTGGGCCCGCCAGGGCTGCGTCATCCTGCAGCCCTACGACATGGAAGTCGGCGCCGGCACCTTCCACTGGGCGACCACTTTGCGCGCGCTCGGCCCCAGGCCCTGGCGGGCCGCCTATGTGCAGCCCTCGCGCCGGCCGAAGGACGGCCGCTACGGCGAGAACCCGAACCGGCTGCAGCATTACTACCAGTTCCAGGTGATCCTGAAGCCGTCGCCCGCCGACAGCCAGGAGCTCTACTTGGGCTCGCTGAAGGAGATCGGCATCGATCCCGCCCGCCACGACATCCGCTTCGTCGAGGACGATTGGGAGAGTCCGACCTTGGGCGCCTGGGGCCTCGGCTGGGAGGTCTGGTGCGACGGGATGGAAGTCTCGCAGTTCACCTACTTCCAACAGGTCGGCGGCATCGAATGCGATCCGGTCTCGACCGAGCTCACCTACGGGCTCGAGCGCCTTATCATGTATGTGCAGGGCGTCGAGAACGTCTATGACCTCGACTTCAACGGCGCCGGCATGAGCTATGGCGACGTCTATCTGCAGGCCGAGCAGGAATACTCCGCCTTCAACTTCGAGCGCGCCGACACCGATCTGCTGTTCAAGCATTTCGCCGATGCCGAGGTCGAATGCGCCGCTTTGCTCGACGGCAACAAGGCGCTGCCGCTGCCGGCCTACGATCAGTGCCTGAAGGCCAGCCATCTCTTCAACCTACTGGATGCGCGGGGCGTCATCTCGGTCACCGAGCGCCAGGCCTATATCGGCCGCGTCCGGGCACTCGCCAAGCGCTGCTGCGAGGCCTACGCGGCGACGCAGGTCGGAGCGTAAGCGATGGCCGAGCTGCTGCTGGAACTGTTCTCCGAGGAAATCCCCGCCCGCATGCAGGCGCGTGCGGCGGATGACTTGAAGCGCCTCGTCACCGAGAAGCTGAAAGCCGCCGGCCTCGCCTTCACCCGCGCCGATGCCTATGCGACGCCGCGCCGCCTGGCGCTGGTGGTCGATGGCCTGCCCACGTCGCAGCCCGACGTGAAGGAAGAGAAGAAAGGCCCGCGCGTCGGCTCGCCACAACAGGCGATCGACGGGTTCCTGAAGGGCGCCGGGTTGACCTCGCTCGATCAGTGCGAACAGCGCGACACCGGCAAGGGCGTGTTCTATTTCGCCGTGATCGAGAAGAAGGGCGGAGCGACCAGCGCCGTGCTGGAGCGCGCCATTCTCGAAGTGCTGCAGGAGCAGCCCTGGGCAAAGTCGATGCGTTGGGCCGGCTTCGGATTCCGCTGGGTGCGGCCGCTGCACAGCATCGTCTTCGTCTTCGATGGCAAGGCGATTGCGACCGACTTCAAGCTTGGCAATTTCAGTCTCACATCCGGCAACGAGACGCGCGGTCACCGCTTCCTCGCACCGGGCAAGCTCACCGTCACCAGCTTCGCCGACTACCAG
>DASZYM010000224.1:0-26654 GCA_035545355.1 Dongiaceae bacterium | reverse complement strand
CCGCTGTTCCTCCTCGACGAGGTGGACAAGCTGGGTCAGGACTGGCGCGGCGATCCGAGCTCCGCTCTGTTGGAGGTCCTGGATCCCGAGCAGAACGTCAACTTCAACGACCACTATCTCGAGGTCGATTACGACCTGTCGGACGTGATGTTCATCACGACGGCCAACTCGCTGCGCATGCCGCAGCCGTTGCTCGATCGTATGGAGATCATCCGCATCCCCGGCTACACCGAGGACGAGAAGGTCGAGATCGCCAAGCGCCACCTGATCCCGAAGCAGGTGAAGGACCATGGGCTGAAGAAAGAGGAGTGGGCGCTGTCGGACGACGCGATCCGCGACTTGATCCGCTACTACACGCGGGAAGCCGGCGTCCGTAACCTGGAGCGCGAGATCGCCAACCTGGCGCGGAAGAGCATCAAGGAGATTCTGATGAAGAATCTCCAGAAGGTGGCGATCACGCGGAAGAACCTCGGCAAGTATGCCGGCATCCGCAAGTTCCGCTACGGCGAGACCGAGCTCACCGACATGGTGGGCGTGGTCACCGGCCTGGCCTGGACCGAAGTGGGTGGCGACATCCTGACGATCGAGGCCGTGACGCTGCCCGGCAAGGGCCGCGTGACGGCGACCGGCAAGCTCGGCGACGTGATGAAGGAATCCGTGCAGGCCGCGGAGTCTTTCGTGAAGTCGCGCGCGGTTGAATTCGGCATCAAGCCGACTCTGTTCAACAAGCGCGACATCCACGTGCACGTGCCGGAGGGTGCCACGCCGAAGGACGGTCCCAGTGCCGGCGTCGCGATGGTGACGACCATCGTCTCGGTGCTCACGGGCATCCCCGTGCGCCGCGACGTCGCCATGACCGGCGAGGTTACCTTGCGCGGCCGCGTGCTGCCGATCGGCGGGCTGAAGGAGAAGCTGCTGGCCGCCTTGCGGGCCGGGATCAAGACCGTGCTCATTCCGAGCGAGAATGAGAAGGACTTGGCCGAGATCCCTGACAATGTGAAGAAAGGCCTGCAGATCATCCCGGTCGACAGTGTCGAGCAGGTCCTGAAGACGGCGCTCACCAAGCCGGTGACGCCGATCGAATGGATCGAGCCGGCGGAAATCGAGCCCGCCGCACCGGCTGAGAGCGAGGACGAGCGCGGCATCGTTACCCATTGATGCCTCTCCGTTAGCTCGAATTCGGATTGTGACAGTGATCGCTGATCGGCGCGTTTCGTGAAGGAACGCGCCGATTAGCTCATTGACGCCCGCGATTTCCGGGCACTAGAATCCGCGCCGATTTTGCCCCGACGCATCCGGCGGGGCTCCTCACCTCACCGTAGAAATTAGAAGGGGGAACCCCGTGAACAAGAATGATCTGATCGCCGAAGTGGCGGACGACACCGGCTTGTCGAAAACGGATGCGGCCAAGGCTGTCGACGCTGTCTTCGACTCCATCACGCGCGCACGGAAGAAGAACCAGGAGATCCGCCTGGTCGGCTTCGGCACCTTCCATGTCGCAAAGCGCGCCGCTTCCAAGGGCCGCAATCCGCGGACCGGCGAGGAGCTCGAGATCCCCGCCTCGAAGCAGCCGAAATTCAAGGCCGGCAAGGGCCTCAAGGACGCGGTGAACTGACCGCCGCTGGATCGCCAGAACGCCGGCCGCCCGGGCAACCGCGGCGGCCGGTTCGTTTTCGGGCCGCTGGCGTCTAGGCCCGACTTCCTCTAAACGAGGGGAGGCGGGGCGATTAGCTCAGTTGGTAGAGCGCTTCCTTTACACGGAAGATGTCGGCGGTTCGAGTCCGTCATCGCCCACCAGCCTTCGCTCTTCGAGCTCCGGCTCGGCGGGCCGGAGCTCGAAGAATGAAGGCTGCCGCGTCGAAGCGCGCAGCGCGAAGACGGGCTCCCGCACAAAGAAGCACTGTAGTCACCGATGTTCTCCCCCAAAACCGAGTTCGGCCGTCACAGCCTCGGTATCGGGCTGTACCTGACCGGCGTCTTCTTCTTCGCGGTCAACGACGCCCTCGGAAAGTGGCTGGTCTCGCATTACGGCGTCGGCGAGATGCTGTTCATCCGCTCGATCGGCGGCGTCGGCATGCTGGTGCCCATCGCCTTCTATCTGGGAGTGTCGCTGCGCATCCGCGGCGACTGGGGATTGCAGGTCCTGCGCATCCTGGCACAGACCCTCGACAGCTACTGCTTCTACTACGCGACGCGCTACCTGCCTTTGGCGGACGTCATGACCTTCTACATGGCAGGGCCGATCATCGTGACCGCGATCTCCGCTGTGGCACTCGGCGAGCGGGTCGGGCGCTATCGCTGGAGCGCGGTGATCATCGGCTTCGTCGGCGTGGTGATCGCGCTGGCGCCGAGCGGCAGCACCGCCTTTCATCCGGCGGCGCTCGTCGCCTTGCTCGGCTCGACCAGCTTCGCGATCTCGCTCGCGATGACGCGCAAGCTCCGCGACAACCATCCCTTCGCCCTGGTCGTCTGGCAATACATCGGCAGCGGCCTGATCGGCGCCGGCATCAGCCCGCTGGAATGGGCGACGCCGGACCTGCGCGATTGGGGATTGTTGCTGCTGCTCGGAATGGTATCGGCGGGCTGCTTCGTCCTGATCAGCCGGGCTTTGGCGCTGGCCCAGGCGTCGCTGCTGGCGCCGTTCCAGTATTCGGCGATCCTGTGGGCGGCGATCTTCGGCTGGATGTTCTGGGCGGACATCCCCACGCCGCGGATCATCCTCGGCAATGCGATCCTGATCGCCAGCGGCCTCTTCGTGTTCTACCGCGAACGCCGCCTCGCGGTCTCGGTCAGCGACCGGGTCGAGCAGATCCCCTAGGCTCTAGACATCCCAGTGATAGCCGATGACGGGAAGCGGCATGCCGGCCACTTCCTCGAGCCGCGCCTCGCGGATCAGCGTGCCGCCGCAGCGCTGGTAGAAGCCGCGCGCCGCGAAGTTGCCTTCTAGGCACCAGATGACCGCATGGCGCAGGCCGCGCGCGCGGAACGCCTCGAACGCCGCTTCCACCAAAGCGCGGCCGACGCCGTGCTCGCGCCAGTCGGTGTCGACATAGAGGGCATAGACCTCGCCGCTGGGCGCGATGGTGCGGCCGCGCGCCGGGCCCATGATCGCGTAGCCGACGACCTCGCCCTCGGCTTCGGCGACCAGCGTGTTGTCGGCGCGGCGGCTGATGCTCCGGGACCAGCGCGCCGTTTCGATCTGGACGTCCATACGCGCCAGATAATCGGCCGGGATGAGCGTCGCATAGGAATCGCGCCAGGCTTCGACATGGATCCGCGCGACTTCCGGCCCGTCGGCCGGCACCGCGTGGCGGATCTTGAAGCCTTCCTCCTGGATCATGCGCCCATGACCTGGCTGAGGGTCTTGGCGAGCTTGTCGACGATCTCGGCCAATTCGTCCTGGGTCGCGATATAGGGCGGCGAGACGATGACGATGTCGCCGGTCTTGCCGTCCACATTGCCGCCGACCGGATAGACGATCAGGCCGTTCTCGAAGGCCTGGCGGTTCACCCGCTGATAGATCATGCGCTCGCGCGGATAGGGCGCCTTGGTGTCGCGATTGGCGACGATCTCCACGCAGAGGAAATAGCCGCGGCCGCGGATGTCGCCGATATAGGGCCTGGCGCCGAGTGCGTCGCTCAGCATGCGCTTCAGGAGGATGCCGTTCTCGCGCACCTTCGCCAGCAGATTGTCGCGGCGGACGATCTTCTGCACCGCCACCCCGGCGGCGCAGGCCAGCGTATGGCCGGTGAAGGTGTGGCCGGTCAGCAGGCCGCCATGGCGCTCATACATCGGCCCGCGCAGCTTCTCGTGGTAGATCGCGGCCGAAAGCGGGACATAGCCGCCGCCCAGGCCCTTGGCCACCGACATGATGTCCGGCTCGACGCCGTCATGCTGCAGGGCGCGCCAGGTTCCGGTTCGGCCGGCGCCGCACATCACCTCGTCGGCGATCATCAGCACGCCATGGCGGTCGCAGATCTCGCGCACGCGCTTGGCGTAGGTCGGCGGGGCGGGGACGCAGCCGCCCGCGGCGCCGACCACCGGTTCGAAGATGAAGGCCGCGACCTTCTCCGGCCCGATGCGCAGGATTTCCTGCTCTAGCTCCCGGGCGCAGAAGGCGGCGACGTCCTCCGGGAAGACGCCGGCCGGCGGGCGATAGGTGTTCGCCGGCGAGAGCAGGCTCGCCGGCATCAACGCGCCTTCGAAGGCGGCGCGCCGGTCCAGGAAGCCGGAGATCGACAGCGCGCCCAGCGTGTTGCCGTGCCACGAGCGTTCGCGGGCGATGAAGCGGCAGCGCTCCGGCTTGCCCATCGCCGCATGGTATTGCAGCGCGATCTTCAGGCAGGATTCGATCGCCTCGGAGCCGCTGGAGCAGAAGGTCATGCGCGTCAACCCGCCACCACAGGATTCGGCGATCATGGCGGTCAGCTCTTCCAGCGGATCGCTGGTGAAGGTGTAGCGATAGCCATGCGCGACGCGGTCGAGCTGGTCCTTGATCGCCGCGTTCACTTCCGGATGGGCATGACCCAGCGAGAACACCGCCGGCCCGCCGGAGCCGTCGATATAGCGCTTGCCGTCGGTGTCGAAGAGATAACAGCCCTGCCCATAGGCGACTTTCGGGAGCTGCTGCTGGACTTCCCAGGTGGCGACGGGCGCGGTGGCGGTCGATCCCTGGGCCTTGGTTGATTCCTGGACGGCGGACGCGTTAGACATGCTGTTACCCTCTGTTGCGTCGGCAGTGAAGCCGTTCGGGGCAGGGGCTGTCAACGGCGCGGGGGAGCCCAAGAGTGCCCATTCTCTATGCCGGCGTGCCCGAGCAGAAGGATGCCTGGATCGGGAGCCTGCGCGGACTCGATCCCGACCTGAGCTTTCGCGTCTGGCCGGATTGGGGCGAGCCCGACGAGATCGACTTCATCATCGTCAGCGGCGCCATTCCCGGCGATCTCTCGATCTTCCGCAACGCCAGGGCGATCCAATCGACCTGGGCGGGCGTGAACGCGCTCCTGCGCGGAAAATTCCCCGCGGGCGTGCCGATCGCGCGCATGGTCGATCGCGGCCTCTCGGCCAATATGGTGGAGTATCTCGTCTACTACACGCTGGATGCGCTGCGCGACGGACGGAAATTGCGCGCGGCGCAGCGCGACGGGCAATGGCTGGAACTGCCGCTGCGCTGGGCGCGGGATTTTCCCGTCGGCATCCTCGGTCTCGGAACGCTGGGGCGCGACACCGCGATGAAGCTGCTGCATCTTGGATTCCCGGTCAGCGGCTGGAGCCGGACGCCGAAGGAGATCGACGGCATCCGGAGCTTCGCCGGCCAGGATCGGCTCGCGGCCTTCTTGAAGCCGCTGAAGCTGCTGATCTGCCTGCTGCCGCTCACAGACGAGACCGAGGGAATCCTGAACGCGGATCTGTTCGCCGGGCTGCCGGACGGCGCGATCCTGATCAACGCGGGTCGCGGCGGCCATACCAACGAGGCGGACCTGATCGCGGCGCTGGATTCCGGCAAGCTGGCCTATGCGGTGCTGGACGTGTTCCGCGAGGAGCCGCTGCCGCTGGACCATGTGTTCTGGCGCCGGCGCGACATCGTGATCACGCCGCACGTGGCCTCGATCACCCGGGCCGGAACCGGCGCCGAGGATATCCTGGAGAACTACCGCCGTGCCCTGGCGGGCAAGCCGCTGCTCAACGCAGTCGATCCTGCGCGAGGCTACTGAGGCATCGCGGTCAGGTGGTTGTCCCAGAGCGGCAGGCCCTCCGCGGGTCGTTCCAACACGCGTGAGCTCACGCCGTCCGATGCATCGATCAACAGGCGCGTGCCGGAGCCTGAGGTGAACACGAACCGGCCCGGCGCTTCCGCCGCGGCGATGCCGCAGCCGTCGCGCAGCTCGACGCCGCCGAGATAGCGACGCTCGGGCACGTTCCACAATGCAGCGAAGCCGCCATGGGGCGAGGTCGCCGCGACGATGGCGCCCGCCCGGTCGATCGCGACGCTGCCGCAATAGCCGCGGAGCTTCATCAGATCGCCGCGCGGCATGTCCAGCATTTCGATCGTTCCGTCATCGCGGACGACGCCGACCAAGGGGCGCCAATCGGTCGCGGGGTCCTGGTCCTGCATGGCAAAGACGGTTTCGCCCTCTGCCGTCCGCACCAGATGGCGGATCGAGAGCGAGATCCAGTCCTCGTCGAGGCGCAGCATCGATTGCGCGGTCCCGGTCTCGGCATCGACAAAAGCCAGGTTGGAATCCGCCTCGCCTTCAGTCGCCAGCCGATCGACCAGGCCGCCATTGCCGATGGCGAGCAGGCGATCGGGCACGGCCCAGATCAGCTCATGGGGCTCGATGCCGCCGGACGAGAATTGCGCGATCCGCTCTCCGTCTGGAACGCGGTAAACCGCGATACGGCCGGTCTGGTCGTCGTCGCGGCTCTCGGTCGCATAGAGACGCGCGCCGTCGCTGCTGAACGCCGCATGACCGCCGAAATGCCAGCCTTCGGGCGCCGCGATCCGTTGCAGCATCGCACCATCGGCCGGGGCGTGCAGCGTGATGGCGGCGCCGGGCTTGCGATCGATGAAGGCCAGCAGCTTACCGTCGGGCGCCACCTCCACCGTATGCCCGCGCGCCGGCGCGGCGGTACGCCAGACGATGCGGCCGGCCGCGTCGAGTGCCGCGAGTCCATAGCCAGCCGGACCGGGCGCAAGGTTGCAGGCGCTGAGATAGCGCATCATTGCCCGTCGCCATCCATCGAGTTGAAACCGACGGTGAGACCGAGGGCCGGCGGCACCTTCTGGGTCATGAGGGCGCGCAAGGCATTGGCCGCTTCGAGCAAGGTATCCACCGATTTGCGCTTCGCGGGATCGGCGACGGCGACATCCAGCGGCTCCGGCACCGCGGCCGCGGCGGCCATGGTCGTGTCGAAGGCCTTGCCGATCTCCTCCTTGAGGGCGGCCTGATCCGGCGGCAGCAATGTGGCGAAGCCGTCCGGCCCCAGCACCGCCAGCTTGAGCGCGTCGAGATTGCTGCGGATGTTCTGCAGCGAGCGGCCGGCGCGGTATTGCTCGGCGTTGTAAGGCCGTGCCTTGTCGATCTCCTTGCCGAGCACGGCGGAGACCTTGCGGTCGGCGATGATCTGGATCCCGGTCAGGATATCGCCATAGGCCTGGGTCGCGGCCTCGGTCGGATCGTGGGAGAAGGCCGCGGGCTGGCTGCTCGCCTTGTCCCAGGCGACGGCGACTTCGCGCGCCAGGATCTCGAGGTTGTGCGTGATCGCCTGGATCACGGCGATGCGGGCCTTCTGCTCCGCGCCGGCGGAGAGGATCTGCCGCGCATTGTCGCCGTAGAGCAGACGCTCCAGTGCCGGCAGGCCCTGCACCGCGACCGTGGCATGGGCGAATTGGGCCGGCTCGAGCTGATGCGGGTCGGGCGCCTGGAGCAGCGCACCGAGCTGCTTATCGACGATGTTGCGTCGCTCGGGCCAGTACAGGAAGCGCTGATCCCGCTGCTCCTGCTCCAGCGGTCCGTTGCGGAAGATCTCGGCACGCGCCCAGGCATCGGACACGGAATCGAAAGCGACGCGCATGGCGGCGAAGCCGTCCTGGCTGGGCGCGCCGGCGAAATCGTCGGCGGTCTGCGCCAGCTTTGCCGTCTCGACCGCGACCTTCTTGAAGGCCGGCGTCACGATGGTGCGCGCGTAAGTCTGATTGAACGCGCCGAAATCCGCCGCATGCGCCGGCGCGGCGAAGACACCGAGCCAGGAGGCGAGCAAAGCGATGCGGCTGACGAAGCCTTTCAGCATGGATATCCCCTTACAGCGAACCGATGAAATCGATCAGCGCCTGGCGGTCGGCGGCGGAAAGCGCCTCGACCTTCTGCCGCGCCGGCGCGGCTTCGCCATCATGCCAGAGGATCGCTTCCAGCACATTGCGCGCGCGACCGTCATGCAGCAGCCCGACATTGTCGTTGCGCAAGGCAGCGCCGATACCCCAGAGCGGCGCCGTGCGCCATTGGCTGCCCGAGGCTTCGGCTTCCGCGACGCGGTCGGCGAGGCCCTCGCCCATATCGTGCAGCAGCAGGTCGCTGTAAGGCGCGATCTGCCGCGCCGGCCGCGTGCCGACGGCGGGCAGGTCGAAGCTGGCGCGATGACAGGTCTCGCAGCCCGACGCCATGAAGAGCGCGCGGCCTTGCGCCACGGTCTTCGCATCGACGGCGAGAGCCGGCAGCATCGCTTCGGAGACGAAGCGGTCGATCAGGCGGGTGAGGGGAGACGGCACTTCCAGGTTCTCGAATTGCGGCGAGGCGCCGTTCGGCATCGCCAGGCATTGCGGCTCGCGCTTGGTGCAATCGCCATAGGAGTCGCGGAAGATCGGGTTGGAAAGGCCGATATCGAGGTCGAGTGCCTTGGCATCCTGTGCCTCCAGGCTGGGCTCGGCGGCCTTCCAGCCGAAGCGGCCGAGCATGGTCTTTCCGGTGGCGGGATCGATCACCTCGTTCGGCCGTCCGGAAATGCCGTCATCGCCGGCATGGGCACGGGCAAGGATTTCCGCCTCCGGGATCCGCTCGAGGAGGCCGATGCCGTTCATCGCCGAAGCCAGGCGCAGGCTGATCTCGGTCCCGGATGCCAGCGGCCCATAGGCGAGCGTATCGAGATGCGGCACCGGTCTCCTGAGTGTCACGACCGTGCCGTCGCGCAATGTCACCGTATGCGTCTCAAAGGTCACGCTCGGGCGCGCCTCGCCGCCGAGGCCGAGGACCGATTCAGGCTGGATCTGCTGGCCATAGACCGGGTCGCCGGCGGCGGAGGATTTGGCATCCTGGCTGCCGAGCTTGAACAGCAGTGCCGGCAGCACATTGCCGGACGGATCGTAAGCCGTGCCGCGTCCGCCCCCGGTATGGCAGGTCTCGCAGGAGCGCGCGTTGAACAGCGGCCCCAATCCGTCGGCTGCCTGGGTCGAGGCGGGCGCCGCCGACCAGTGCTGCTCGAACAATGCCCGGCCGATCTCGAAATCGAGCCCCTTCATGTCCTTGGGCAGGCTGGGATCGCGGATCACGTCCAGTTTCGGCCCGGCCACCGCCGGCATGGCGGCAGCGGCGAGGAGCACCATGGACAGGAGGATGCCGCGAATGTCATGCCACGCGCACATATCCCATCATACCGGTTTCCTGATGCTCGATGATATGACAGTGGAGCATCCAGGCCCCGGGATTGTCGGCGACGAAAGCGATCTTCTGCCGCTCGTTCGGCTTCACCAGCGTGGTATCGGCGAGATGCGGCAACACCGCGCCCTTGTTCGTCGCGAAGACCTTGAACGTGTGGCCGTGCAGATGGATCGGATGCGCGTGCGGCGTGCCGTTGATGATCTCCATCACGACCGTCCGCCCTTTCGGGAACTCGACCAAAGGCGGCGGCATATGGCCTTCCTCCATGGAGGGCCAAGTCTGGCCGTTCATGGCCCAGAAGGTGTGCTGCGTCAGGCAGAGGCTGTCGGCGGCGCGCAGGACCTCGCCGTCGGGCAGCTTCAGATCCGGCGGCAGGGCGCTCGCCTGCGACGATGCGCTGAGGCGCAAGGTGAAGGCAAAGGCGTCGTCCAGCTTCGGTTCCGGTATGTCAGGTTTCTTCAGCGGCGCCGGCGCGAAATCCGGTCGCGCCAAAGGCGTGCCCTCGGCTTCGAACTCGGCCAGCAGGATCGGCTCCGCCGCGTAGTAGTTCATCAGCCGCACCCGGTCGCCGGGCTTCGTCGGCGCGCGGAAGGCGACGTCCAGGCGCATCGCCGGGCCCATTCGCCAGGTCTCGAGCGGCGTCGGATCCAGTGCATTGCCGTCGGTCGCGATCATCCAGGCTTTCGCATTCTCGACGCCGAGATCGACGATGCGCGTCATGTCGATGTTGAGGAAGCGGACGCGGATGTCGCCGTTGGCCGGCACCTTGAAGACCGGCTGATGCCGGTCGTTGACGGTCTGGAAGCTGCCGAAGGTCCCGGCGGTGCCGGCACCCTTGGGCGTGGTCAGCACGCCGAAATCGCCGTCATCCTTCACCCGCCAGTCACGATAGAGGCAGACCAGATCGGCATCGAACGGCCTGGTCTCGTCACCCTCGATGATCAGCACACCGGCGAGGCCCTCGCCGAGCTGGGTGATCGTGTCGCAATGCGGATGGAAGAAGAAGGTGCCGGGATCGGGCGGCCGGAACTCATAGGTGAAGTCCTTGCCCGGGAAGACCGGATCCTGGGTGAGATAGGGAACGCCGTCCATCGCATTGGGCAGACGGATGCCGTGCCAGTGGACCGTCGTGTGTTCGGTCAGCTCGTTGCGCAGATGCGCCCGCAGCCACTGCCCATGCCGGATGCGGATGACGGCGGACGGGCCATAGCCGAGCACCGGGGTCTGCTTGGCCGGGACCGGCAGGAGCTGCTGCGGCCGGGCCTTGGCGACCAGCGAGACATCGACGATATCGGCGCCCGCGGGTGCCCGTGGCGCCGTGGGATAGGCGGGCGGTGCTGCGTCGCTCAGCGCGCACTTGACGAAACCGGCGCCGGCCAGCGCGAGGCCGGCCGTGCCGATTCCCAGAAGCGAACGCCGTGAGAGACGGAGACGGGAAGGGCTGGCTGTCAGGATTGGCGGCCTTCCGATTGCTCGTTACTGCGCGACGGCCGACGGATTGTCGAGGCTGTCGGAACCTTCGACCGTGATCTTGATGTCGAGCTTGCCGACCGCAGCCTCCCAGGCATGCGCCTGGGCGACCAGCGCGTTCACGAAGTTATCGACGATCTTGTTCCCTTCCGGATTGTTCGGGCCGATCATCTGGTCATAGGCTTCCTTGCCGCTATCGGCGCGCTGCTTGATGACCGTGGCTGCGTCGACCGCCGCCTGAATGGCGTCGTCGATGCGCTTCACGTCGTCCGGATCCTTCGCCTCGACCAGGTCGCGCAGGCTCGGGCCCTTGATCACCGTGCCGTCCACCCGCTTATAGGTGCCGGTATAGACGTTGACCATGCCCTTCTCGTCGTAGAAGTCCGAGTTGTGGGTGTTGTCGCTGAAGCAATCATGTTCCTGCTCGGGATCGTGCAGCATCAGCCCCAGCTTGGTGCGCTCGCCGGCGAGCTCGCCGTAGGAGAGGCTGCCGAGGCCGGTGAACATGGCGGCCAGGCCTTCCTCGGGATTGCCGAGCAGACGCTTGCGGCCCGGCCCGTCTTTGGCGAAGACCGCTTCCATCTCCTTGAGGTCGTCGATCAGGAGATCGGTGGCGGCGCGCAGGTAGTCGGCGCGCCGGTCGCAATTGTCATGGGTGCAGTTCTTGGTGTCGTAGTCGCTGGCCGGGCGATTGCCGGCGCCGGGACCGGTGCCGTTCAAATCCTGGCCCCAGAGCAGGAACTCGACCGCGTGATAGCCGACCGAGACGTTGGCCTCGTTGTCGCCGGCCTCTTCGAGCGAGCCGATCAGCTCCTTGGTGATCTTCGAGGCATCGACCGTCTTGTTGCCGATCTTCAGCGTCTTGTTGGCGATGATGTTCAGCGTGTAGAGCGGGTTGCTGTCCGACTTGGTGCCGTAGGACTTGGTATCGACGTAGTCGATCAGGCCTTCGTCCAGCGGCCAGGAATTGACGTTGCCCTCGATGTCGTCGATCTCCGGATTGCCGAACCGGAACGCCTCGGTCTGCATGTAGGGGACGCGGGCGTCCCGCCAAGCCTGGCGGGCGGCCGCAAGGTTCGCATCGGTCGGCGCCGACAGGAAGGTGTCGACCGCCTGTTTCAGCTTCTCGGCGCCGGCCACCGCATCGGCATAGCCCGCCTCGCCGATATTGGCGTAGTTGGTCAGGATCGCCGTCGGATCGGGCGCCGTCGCCGCATCCGCGGCAAGGCTGGTGCTGGCGAGGAGAGCGGCCGAAAAGGCCAGGAAAAGCGGGCGGCGTGTCATGCGGGGACCCCTAGGACTGCGAAAATGTCGTCGCATTTGGTAATGCAAGTCATTCGCAATTGCAAGTCACGACCGCGGGGGCCGTTTGGCCGGGCTTTGAGCGGCTAATGGGCGTCGGCGGAAGGGGCCTTGGGCGGGGTGACCGGACGCATCAGCGGCACCAGAACCACCATCGCGAAGAGGCAGATCGAGATCAGCAGGAAGGCATCGGAAAAGGTCTCGGTCAGCGCCTCGCGGAGGGCGAGGTTGTAGATCTGCTTCAGCGCCGCGGTATGTCCGAGCACCGCATCGCCGTGATAGACCGCGGTGAAGCGCTCGGTCAGGCGCTGCAGCACCGCCGCCGCCGTGGTGTTGGTCGGCGAGAGCGATTCCGCGATCCGCGCGAAATGCAGGTTGGTGCGATCGTTGAGGATCGTGCCGCAGCCGGCGATGCCGATCGCGCCGCCGAGATTGCGCATCAGGTTGAAGAGGCCGGAAGCGAGCTTCAGCCGCTCTTGCGGCAGGCTGCCGAGCGCCAGGGTCACGATCGGCGCGACGGCGAATTGCTGGGCAAAGCCGCGGAAGGCCTGCGGCAGCAGCAATTGCTCGGCGCCCCAGTCATGGGTGATCGGCGTGAAGCTCCAGAGCCCGATGCCGAACAGGAGCAGTCCGAAGGCCATCAGCCAGCGCAGATCGATGCGCCGCGCGAGCATGGTGTAGCCCGGGATCGCGCAGATCTGGAACAGGCCGGTCGAGAACACCGCCCAGCCGATCTCCTCCGCGCCGAAACCGCGCACCCGCGCGAGGAAGAGCGGCGTCAGATAGATCGTGGCGAAGATGCCGATGCCGGTGACGAAGGAGAGCAGGGAGCCCAGGCCGAAATTGCGGATCTTGAGCGCGCGCAGGTCCAGCACGGGATTGGCAAAGGTCAGGCTGCGCCAGATGAAGAGCGGCCCGGAGACGGCGGCGATCGCGGCAGTGGTGCGGATCGTATCGTCGCCGAACCAGTCCCAGCGCGGCCCTTCCTCCAGCGTGTATTCCAGGCAGCTCAGGAAGACCGCCATCAGCACCATGCCGGGGTAGTCGGCGCCTTTGAGCACGGCGAGGTTCGGCCGGTCGATCTTGACCAGCATCGGCACCGCCACGGCGACGAAGATGCCGGGCGCCAGATTGATGAAGAACAGCCAGTGCCAGGAGTAATTGTCGGTGATCCAGCCGCCGACCGTCGGCCCCAGGGTCGGCGCCAGCGACGACAGGCCGCCGATGATCGCGGCCGCGACGACGCGCTGCTGGCCGGTGAAATAGAAGAACGCGGTGGTGAAGGCGGTCGGGATCATCGAGCCGCCGAGGAAGCCCTGCAAAGCGCGGAAGGCGATCATGCTGTCGATGTCCCAGGCCCAGCCACAGAGCAGGCTGGTCGCGGTGAAGCCCAGCGCCGAGACGCAGAACAGCCACCGCGTGGACATCACCCGCGACAGCCAGCCGGAAAGCGGGATGACCACGATCTCGGCGATCAGATAGCTGGTCTGCACCCAGGAGAGCTCGTCCGGGCTGGCCGAAAGGCCGCCGCCGATCTCGCGCAGCGAGGCGGAGACGATCTGGATGTCCAGCAGGGCGATGAAGAAGCCGAGGCTCATGGCGCCGAAGGCGAAGGCCTTGGCGCCCAGCGAGAGCTCGTCCGGCCGGGGCATCGAAGCCGGGACCGCGCGCGGCAGAGCGGGGGCGGTGATCGCGTTCATCGGCCTCTCGATCCAGTAACTATCATTATGATAGTAACAATGCGCGAGTAGCTATCGTCATGCAAGTGACCGGCATCACAGGATCAGGAGGAAGGGATCAGTTGACGGCGTAGCGTCGCCGCATCCGGGCATTGGCGGCCGGACCGGGGCGGAAGACGAAATCCCGCTCGGTCATCGGCTTGCCGCTGAGGCGATCCACCAGGATGGGATCGGCGGTCTTGCCGGTCTTGGCATCGGCCAGGACCAGAGCCTTGCCCTCCGGCGCCAGATGGCGGTTGCCCCAGGCAAGCAAAGCGATCAGGACCGGCCGGAAATCCCGGCCCTTGGCGGTCAGCACGTATTCGTAACGCGGCGGGTGCTCGTTATAGAGCCGGCGTTCGAGCAGCCCGGATTCGACCAGCGCATTGAGCCGCCTGGTCAGCATGTTGGGCGCGATGCCGAGGCTCTGCTGGAATTCGTCAAATCGGGTATAGCCGTGGAGCGCATCGCGCAGGATCATGATGCTCCACCATTCGCCCACATGCTCGAGGCCCCGGGCGATCGGGCATTGGGAGTCGCCTATCCGCTTTCGCTTCATGAGTGCAATTTAGGACAGTCACTATCATACTGCAAGTCATGGGAATGGGCCGATTGTGATCCTTCGCACGGAAACCGGAGGGGAGTGTCGCTAGCTTCTCCGGCAGGTGATCCGAGCGGAGGCCGAGGACATGGACGGAATGGCAGTGGAAAGCATGGAGCGCGCGCCGATGTACCTGGAGGACTTTGCCGTCGGCATGGTCTTTGCCGGCGGCGCGCGGCAGGTCACGACCGAGGAGATCAAGGCCTTCGCCCGCGAATACGACCCGCAGCCCTTCCACACCGACGAGGCGGCGGCGCGCGACACCTTCTTCCAGGGGCTCTCGGCCAGCGGCTGGCACACCGCCGCGATCACCATGCGTCTGCTGACCGAATACGGCCCGCCGGTCGCCGGCGGTTTGATCGGCGGCGCCACCGAGATCTCATGGCCGCAGCCGACCCGGCCCGGCGACGTGTTGCGGATCGCGGCCGAGATCATGGAAGTGAAACCGTCGCGCTCGCGCCCCGAGCGCGGCATGGTCGTGATGCGCAGCGAGACCAAGAACCAGCGCGGCGAGGTCGTGCAAGTGCTGACCGCCAAGATGGTGGTGCCGCGGCGCCATCCGGGAAGTGCGCTCGCCTGAGCCGGTTGTAGAGCCCCCCGCGGATCAAGACCCCCGGATCAAGTCCGGGGGTGACGGTTTGAGGCAGTTCGTCATGCCCTGAGCTTGACCCGGGCATCTGGTGCCCAGCGAAACTCCAACAGCGCCGCTTGACTCCCGCCCCTTCCCCGGCAAATCTGTCAGATATCAGATGTCAGACCAATTCTGACGGAGAGCACCCGCCGCATGCAGCCCCAACCGGGCCTGAAGCCGCTGCCCAGAGCCGATCGGGCGCAGAGCGTCATGACGGCGATGGCGGATTACATCGCCCGGTCCGGCCTCAAGCCCGGCGACCGCCTGCCGGCCGAGCGGGAGTTCATGGAAGGCCTGGCGGTCGGCCGCTCGACCGTGCGCGAGGTGATCCGCCAGCTCCAGGCGCTCGGCATCGTCGAATCCCGGAAGGGCAGCGGCACCTATCTGCTGCGCCCGGTCTCGGCCGACACCGTCCATATGCCGCTCTCCTTCGACGCGGCGCGGCTGCGCGATGCGCTGCTGCAGACCCTCGACGTGCGCCGCGGCCTGGAGGCCGAGGCCAGTGCGATCGCCGCCTTGCGCCGCACCACGGAGGACCTGGAGGCGATCGAGCAGAAGCTGATCCAGATGGAGGCGGTGCATCACGAGAAAGGCACCGCCGGCCCGGAAGACCTGCAATTCCACCTCGCGGTCTACGACGCCACCCACAATCCGATGTTCGGCCAGCTCCTGGAGCAGATGCGCGAGGCGTTCGAGAGCTTCTGGGGCAAGCCCTTCGCCCGCTCGGATTTCGCGCGCCGCTCCTTTCCCTTCCATCGCCAGCTCTATGACGCGATCCATGCCAAGGACGCGGACAAGGCGCGGCGCATCACGCTCGCCATCCTCGACATCGTCGAGGAGGACATCAAGGAAATGTCGAAATGAAGAACGGCCGGGACCTGCCGGAGACCGATGCCTTCGACCTCGCCTCCATGGCGGTGGTGCATGACGAAGCCAATGCCTACGACGCGGTCGTGCCGCCGATCGTGCAGACCTCGCTCTTCACCTTCGACAGCTATGCCGAGATGGAGGCGACCTATAAGGGCCTGAAGAACCGGCCGACCTATTCGCGCGGCCTCAACCCGACGGTGCGCGTGTTCGAGGAGAAGCTGGCGGCGCTGGAGCAGACCGAGGACGCGCTCGGTTTCGGCAGCGGCATGGCGGCGATTTCCTCGACCGTGCTCACCTTCGTGAAGCCGGGCGACCGGATCGTGGCGGTCAGGCATCTCTATCCCGATGCCTATCGCCTGTTCCAGACCTTGCTGGCGCGTTTCGAGATCTCGGTCACCTATGTCGATGGCCGCGACCAGGATGCGGTGACCGAGGCTCTGCCCGGCGCCGTGCTCTTCTACATGGAGAGCCCGACGAGCTGGACCATGGAGACCCATGACATCCGCGCGCTGGCGACCCTGGCGCAGCGGCAGGGCGTCACCAGCATCATCGACAATTCCTGGGCGACGCCGATCTTCCAGCGCCCGATCACCCTCGGCGCCGATCTGGTCCTGCACTCGGCCTCCAAATATCTCGGCGGGCACAGCGACGTGGTCGCGGGCGTGGTCGCCGGACGCAAGGAGCTGGTGGATCGCATCCGCAAGACCACCTTGCCCTATCTCGGCGGCAAGCTCTCGCCCTTCGACGGCTGGCTGCTGGTGCGCGGCCTGCGCACCTTGCCGATCCGGATGAAGGCGCACGAGGCCGCCGGCCTCGATATCGCCCGCCGCCTGCAGGCGCATCCGGACGTCGCCGCCGTCCACCATCCCGGCCTCGGCAACCGCCTGCCCGCGGGACTGGAAGGCACGTCGGGCCTGTTCTCTTTCGTGTTCAAGGAAGGCGTCGATATCGCCACCTTCGCCGACCGCCTGCAGCTCTTCCGACTGGGCGTGAGCTGGGGCGGCCATGAGAGCCTGGTCGTGCCGGCGCAGGTCGTGCGCGTCCAGGCGGCAGGCCCCAACTCGGCGATCGATTTCGGCGTCGATCCGCGGATGGTCCGCCTGCATGTCGGCCTGGAGGGGACGGAGGCGCTGTGGCGCGATCTCGCCGCGGCGATCGAAGATTCGAAGAAGTCGTGAAGCAAGCAACAACAAGGGCAAACAAGGAGGAAACACCATGTTGAAGACGTTGCTCGTTGCCGGCGCCGCCATGGCGGCGCTCACCGCCGGCAGTGCGTGGGCCGATACCAATCTGAAGCTGGTCGAGGTGATCACCAGCCCGGAGCGCACCGAGGTGCTGAAGGGCATCGTGCATGATTTCGAGACCGCCAATCCGGGCGCCCATGTCGAGATCATCTCGCTGCCCTGGAACGAGGCCTTCGAGAAATTCGCCACCATGGTCTCCGCCGGTCAGACGCCGGACGTCGTGGAGATGCCGGACACTTGGCAGGCGCTCTACGGCAATAACGGCGCGCTGGAGGATCTCCAGCCCTATCTCGACAAGTGGGACCAGGCCTCCGACCTTTCCCAGAAGGCGCTGGACATGGGCCGCCTCGTCGGCGGCAAGACCTACCTGCTGCCCTATGGCTTCTATCTGCGCGCGCTGTTCTACAACAAGAAGCTCTTCGAGCAGGCCGGCATCGCCAATCCGCCGAAGACCTTGGACGAGTTCCTCGATGACTCGAAGAAGATCTCGGCCATTCCCGGCAAGTACGGCTACTGCCTGCGCGGCGGTCCCGGCGGCCTCAATGGCTGGGTGATGTTCGGCGCGATCGCCAACGGCGACAACGCCTTCTTCAAGCCCGACGGCACCTCGACCTGGGCCGACCCCGGCTGGGTCAAGGGCATCACCTTCCTGGTCGATCTCTACAAGAACGGCCTGGTGCCGAAGGACAGCGTGAACTGGGGCTTCAACGAGGTGGTCGCCGGCTTCTATTCCGGGACCTGCGCGATGCTCGACCAGGATCCCGACGCGCTGATCGGCATCGCCGACAAGATGAAGCCTGAGGATTTCGGCATCACCACGATGCCGAAGGGTCCGAACGGCAAGACCTTCCCGACCATCGGCTATGCCGGCTGGTCGATGTTCGCCAACAGCCAGAACAAGGACCTCGCCTGGAAGCTGATCGCGACGCTCGAAGGCAAGGAAGGCAACGTCCCCTGGAACAAGAAGACCGGCGCGCTCCCGGCCTTGAAGTCGGCGGAGAACGATCCCTTCTACAGCAGCCCGCAGTTCAAGGGCTGGTTCCAGGAGCTGGGCGACAAGGACGTGGTTCCGACCCTGATGCCGACCTATCTCGAGGAATTCGCCTATTTCAAGGATTCCCTCGTGATCAAGACCAGCCAGGAAGCGCTGCTCGGCGACCGCACGCCGGACGACCTGGCGAAGGAATGGGCCGACTACATGACCAAGGCCCAGCAGAAGTACATGAAGAAGTGACGGCGGTTTCTTCGACGATGCCCCGGCGCAGCACCCCGGTGCTGCGCCGGCTCGCCGTCGCCAGCGAGCCTTATCTCTACAGCGCGCCGGCGGTCATCCTGATCGTCGCGGTGATGCTGGTGCCGCTGGCGCTCGGCATTTCCTATGCCTTCCGCGATGTGAAGCTGCTGAACCCGTTCGGCGCGCCCTTCATCGGGCTCGATCATTTCCGCGACCTGATGTCCGACAAGACCTTCTTCCGTGCGCTGAAGAACACGGTGTTCTGGGCCGGAGCCTCGGTCGTGCTGCAATTCGTCTTCGGCCTGGTCCTGGCGCTGCTGCTGAACCGGCCCTTCCTCGGCCGCAGCCTCGTGCAGGCTTTGGTCTTCCTGCCCTGGGCGGTGCCGAGCTTCCTCTCCGGCCTCGACTGGGCCTGGATGTTCAATCCCGTGGTCGGCCCGATCCCGCATTGGCTCGCGGGCCTCGGCCTGATGAGCCAGCCCACCAACGTCTTGTCCGATCCCTTCAACGCGATGTGGGGACCGATCACCGCCAATGTCTGGTGGGGGATCCCGTTCTTCGCCATCACCTTGCTCGCCGCCTTGCAGGCGATCCCGCGCGATCTCTACGAGGCCGCCTCGATCGACGGCGCCAACGCGCTGCAGCGCTTCAAGTCGATCACCCTGCCGTTCCTGGCGCCGACCATCGCCATCACCATCCTGCTGCGCACGGTCTGGATCGCGAATTTCGCCGATCTCATCGTGGTGATGACCAATGGCGGCCCGGCCGACCGCACCCAGATCGTCGCCAGCTACATCTTCACCCAGGCCTTCCGCCGCCTGGATTTCGGCTATGCCTCGGCGATCGCCGTCGTGCTGCTGGTGCTGCTGATGATCTACGCGCTGCTGATCGTGCTGCTGCGCCAGTCGCTGCTGAAGCGGACCTGAGCCCATGGTAAACCCATGACCCGCGCCCGTATCCTGCCGACCGTCGCGCATCGCCTGGCCATCCTGGTCTATGTGGCCTTCGCGCTCTTCCCGCTCTATTGGCTGCTCAAGGTCTCGGTGACGCCCAACGACCTGCTCTACACCGAGGGCGTGCGCCTGTGGCCATCCCGCGCCAGCCTCGAGCATTACGTTTTCGTCCTGCAGCACAGCGACTTCCCCAAATTCTTCGAGAACAGCGTGATCGTCTCGGGCTCGACGGCGATCATCGTGACGATCCTGTCGTCGCTGGCGGGCTATGCGCTCTCGCGCTTCCAGTTCCGCGGCAAGTACTGGATCGTCGTGCTGATGCTGCTGACCCAGATGTTCCCGTTGGTCATGCTGATCGCGCCGATCTTCAAGATGCTGGCGCCTTTGGGGCTGATCAACAGCCTCACGGGCCTGGTCATCGTCTATGTCGCCTTCAACGTGCCCTTCGCCACCTTCCTGATGCAGTCCTTTTTCGACGGCATCCCGAAGGACCTGGAGGAGGCGGCGATGATCGACGGCGCCACGCGCTTCCGCGCCTTCCGCCAGATCATCCTGCCGCTCACTCTGCCCGGCATCGCCGCGACCCTGGGCTTCGTCTTCACCGCCGCCTGGAGCGAGCTGCTCTTCGCCCTGATGCTGATCTCCAGCATCGATTCCAGCACCTTCCCGGTCGGCCTGCTCAGCTTCGTCTCGAAGTTCTCCGTGGATTTCGGGCAGATGATGGCGGCGGGCGTGCTGGCGCTGATCCCGGCCTGTCTCTTCTTCCTGTTCATCCAGCGTTATCTGGTCCAGGGCCTGACCGCCGGTGCCGTGAAAGGGTAATCGCAATGGCCTCCATCGACATCGCCGGCATCCACAAGTCCTACGGCACCGTGCCCGTGCTCCACGGCGTCGATCTCTCGATCCGCGACGGCGAATTCGTCGTGCTGGTCGGCCCGTCGGGCTGCGGCAAGTCGACCTTGCTCCGGATGATCGCCGGCCTGGAAGATATCACCGCCGGCGAGATCCATATCGGCGGCGCGCTGGTCAACGATCTGCAGCCCAAGGACCGCGACATCGCCATGGTGTTCCAGTCCTACGCGCTCTATCCCCATATGACCGTCGCCGGCAATATGAGCTACAGCCTCCGGCTCCGCCGCGCGGCGAGCGATGTCATCGCCGGCAAGGTTGCCTCCGCCGCGACGACCCTCGGCCTTGAATCCCTGCTCGAACGCCGCCCGCGGGCACTTTCCGGCGGCCAGCGTCAGCGCGTGGCCATGGGCCGCGCCATCGTCCGGGCGCCCAAGGCCTTCCTGTTCGACGAGCCTTTGTCCAATCTCGACGCCCGCCTGCGCGAGCAGATGCGCGGCGAGATCAAGCGCCTGCATCAGTCGCTGGGTGCCACCTCGATCTATGTCACCCATGACCAGATCGAGGCGATGACGCTGGCCGACCGCATCGTCGCGATGAATGCCGGCCTGGTGCAGCAGGTCGGGACACCGCTCGACCTCTACGACCGGCCGGCCAATCTCTTCGTCGCCGGCTTCATCGGCTCGCCGGCCATGAACATGCTGAAAGGCAACTATCGCGCCAACGGCACGGCCTCCACCATGATCGCCATCGACGGCGCCGAGATCCCGCTCGGCCGCGCCTATCCGATCGAAAGCGGCACGCAGGTCACCCTCGGCGTCCGGCCCGAGCATGTGGCGGTCGGCCGGGCAGGGGGGCTGCCGGCGGCGGTCGATCTGGTCGAGCCGACCGGTTTCGGCACCATCCTGCACCTGCGCGCTTACGGCGCCGATCTCAAGGGCTTCACCCTGGAGCGCGGCGTCGCCACGGTCGGCGAGCGCGTGCCGGTCATGCTGCCGCCCGAGCGGCTGCATCTCTTCGACGGCGAGGGCAGGCGGCTGGATTAATCGCGCCGGCGCTTCCGGAACTCCGCCATGCGCGCCAGCATCATCGAGATGTGGTTGCGCCGCACATAGCCGACCGCTTCGAAGTCGTTGACTTCGAGTGCCCGCGCCGTCTCGTTGACCTCGTTGTAGAGGAACTCCACTTCGCGACGCGGATCGGTCTGCTCCATCCAGCCATACCAGTAGCGATCCGCCTGGTGATAGAGCACCTCGATGAACTGCTTCAGCATCGGCGAGCCGATCACCGTGTTCACCAGGTTGTGGAATTCCTCGCAGAGCCGGGCGAACTCGCCGATATCCGGCCGGTCCTTGGCGTCCAGGATCTGCTTCAGCCGCCGGCCGAGCGCGCGCAGCTTGTCCAGATCCGCCGGCGCCACCGGCTTGGGCGCCGCCCGGCCGATCAGCGAGACCAGCTCCAGCCGCAGCAGATAGATCTGGTCCAGTGCATCGTCATCGACCTCGGTGACCCGGATCCCGACGCCGTTCTTGATCTCGAGCAAGCCCTCGGTCTCGAGCTGCTGCAAGGCCTGGCGCACCGGCGTGCGGCTGACCCGGAACTCGGCGGCGATCTCCTGTTCCTTCAGCCAGGCGCCGGGGGGATAGGTGCGGGTGGCGATGCGCTGCCGCATCGCCTCGTAGATCAGCAGGGCGTTGGAGCGATAGCCGGCCGAACCGCTCCCGCGGTCCGGGTCCTTGAGGCTGAGCGCGTGTCCGTTCTCGTTCTGCTGGTGATCGGCGTCGGCCATGGCTTTGATGATCGGCGATGAATCGGTGCGGCGCAGTGTACAGGTTCGGCCGCCTTGCGCCACAACTGGCCGGACCGTGCAACTCCATAATCGGCGCGCCCGCGGCAAACCCTCCGCGGCAAATCCCCCGGGGCAAATCCGTTGAAATAGCTTGCAAAGTCAGGTCGTTGTCCGGACGGCGAAGGCTGTGCGTTGCGTCACTGACTTCGGCGCCGGAACCGGCATACATCTAGAGGGCAAGCACGGGGCGACTGGGGCAGCATCCCTCACCGAAAATTTGCTTGTTCGGGAGGGACGCTTCTGAGACCTATACTTGCCGTCGTGGGTGACGCCGGTCGCTGGGCGCGATGGGAGCCGGTTCGGGGGATCGTTCGAGCAGTTGGACGTGTCGATCGTCACAACGGGACAGGGCCCTCGCGAACTGGACTTCGGGCTGGAGTGACTGAGCTGAAGTCGGGTCAGGGTTTCTTGGAAAGGGATTGAAAATGAACCGTATCGTGGCGCTCGTGGCGGCCTTTGGCCTGTCCGCGGCCGTTCTCTCGGGCTGCACTGCGACCAATCAGCCGATCGTCGATACCAAGGGTGTCGACCCCAACCAATACGCGAAGGACAACACCGACTGCCAGAACTACGCCGACCAGGCGAACGTCGCGGGCGATGCCGCGATCGGCGCGGTCGGGGGTGCTGCGGGCGGTGCCGCGCTCGGCGCGATCACGGGCGCGCTGGTTCCGGGCGTCAGCGCCGGCGGCGGCGCGGCGATGGGTGCGGCGACCGGCGGTCTGCTGGGCCTCGGCGGCGGCGCCTATAGCGGCGTCGAGCAGAAGCGCGAGATCTACCGCAACTGCATGCGCAACCGCGGCTACAGCGTCCTGAACTAATCCGGTATTTCAAGACTGCGCCGAGCGGTCTATCTTCCCGGTCGAGGCCGGGAGGACGGACCGCTCGGCTTTTCATTTAGTCCATTTCATTTTCGAAGTTCCGGGAGAGCGGATTGGATCTCACCAAGGTCGTGATCGGCCAGAACCCGCCTTATGACTTCAATGTGGTGATCGAGGTGCCGCTGGGCGGCGTCCCCGTCAAATACGAGCTCGACAAGGAATCCGGCGCACTGTTCGTCGACCGGTTCCTGCATACCGCGATGTTCTATCCGGGCAATTACGGCTTCATCCCGCATACTTTGGCCGATGACGGCGATCCGGTCGACGTGGTGGTGATCGGGCCGACGCCGGTCGTGCCGGGCGCGATCGTGCGCTCGCGGCCGGTCGGCGCGTTGATGATGGAGGACGAGGCGGGCGGCGACGACAAGATCATCGCAGTGCCGGTCGACAAGCTCCATCCTTACTATTCCGATATCGGCTCGTACCGCGATCTGCCGGAGATCCTCCGCGAGCAGGTGAAGCATTTCTTCACCCACTACAAGGATCTCGAGCCCGGCAAATGGGTGAAATTTTCTCGCTGGGCGGAACCGGAAGAAGCGATGGAGCTGATCCGCCGCGGCATCGCCGCGCAGCGCGCGAAATAGCGCTGCGGCAAAATCGGATCACGCGCTTATCCACCGTTTTCTCGCATTGCCGATGCGCTGCGGCTTGACGCTCCATCGCATGAGTCCTAGCCTTTACGTGACGCGATCCCGTGAGGGTTTCGCCCTGCTGCGGCTTCTCGATGCAAGGCCGACGCTTGAAGGCCGGGGTTCTTGCATATATCGGGGAGTCAGCGCTGACGGCGCTTGTTGCTGCGGCAACATCGCGTCGAGACGTCGCAACCGCCAACCAGGAGGGTGTCTAACCAACATGACTCCACCGGCGATATTGAGCGACAATCTGGCTTAGACAGCAGATTGCGGCTCGGCTTGACGGCCGGGCGCGGGATGCCGTGAGCCATAGCGCTCCGTTGCACCGCTCCCGATGGGACGGCTTGGCGGCGACCCCGCAGACAAAAATCAGAGCCCCGCATGTGCCACGCGCAGATGCGGGGCTTTGTATTTTCTCTACCTAGGCCGTCACATCCGGCAGCGGAAAGTCCACGCGCCATTGCCTGCCGAGACCCGGGGCATCGTCCGAGGCCAGCGTGCCGTCGATCTGGCGTGTCAGCGCGGTTGCGCTTTCGATCCCGATATCGTCGATAACGTGGCCCTCGCTGTCGGCGACTTCCAGGCGCGCCGACCGTGCGCCGCTTTTCAGTGTGACGCGGATCCGGCGGTCGGGTCTGGTCTCCGCGGCCATGCCGACCGGCGCGGCCAGCTCCATCAAGATCAGCCCCAGCTTGACGGCGCGGTCGAACCTGCACGGCGCCGGGATCGCCTCGTAGTCCAGCCGACCCGTTCCGCCGATCTGCCGCAGGGATTCGACCATCGTGCCGAGATAGACGGCGAGATCGACCGGACGGCGATCGCCCAGCGATCCGGGGAAGGGGACGATGCCGGCATTCGGATCGCTGGCGATGTCGCAGCACATCCCGATGACCGAGGTCGGTCTTGCATCGCGGTCGCGGATGACATGGGCGCGGTCGTGGATCCAGAACGTCCGTTCCCCGACCGACGCGCGAAACCGATGCTCCACCGAGGCCGCACCTTCCAATGCGTGCGACACGGCTCTGACGGTCGCATCGCGGTCCTCGGGGATGACGAGGCCGAGGAAATCCGGCGCCGTCTTCGGCGCCTCGGCAGGCGAGAGGCCGTAGATGACGCAGAGCGCGCCGTCCCACAGCACCGCATCGCTGGCGATATCCCAATGCCAGGTGCCGATCCGTCCCGCTGCCAAGGCCCGGCGCATGGCGGCGCGGGTCTCGAGACCGGGAGGCGGCGGGGCGACATGGGTCATGCGGCCAGTCTATAGGCTCGGACGATCAAAATCGCCGTCACCTGGAGGCTTCGTCACCAGCGGCCCATGGCCGACTTGCGCCAGAACGAAAAATGAACTACATTTTTACATCGCATCGGCATTGCTCCCAGCCCGCGCCCAGCGGGTACGTCTCGAACCTTGACGGGACGTTTACGGATTCGAGAAATCGGTTTGGGCGGCATGAATGAGATAAACCCCTTCATCAACAAACGGTTGAGTCGCTTTGACGGCCTCGCGAGACGGGTAGCGTCGTAAAGGCCCGTCCCGCCGCTCAGCGCGCCGGAATTTTGATGTGTCATACATTTTTTCCAAGGATGCCGCATGTCGGGCAGAACCGGACATCGTTGGCGCGGAATGCATGCCCGATTGATCTTCGCGGCGATGCTTTGCCTGGCTGCGAGCATTTCGGCGCGGGCGGGCGAGTCGATGGTCGTCGGACGGGTGGAGCAGAGCCATCCGGCTTTCGGCAGCAGGTTCGAGGGTCGCGATCGTATGCTGGCCGACGGCTCCGACATTCATCGCGACGAGCAGCTCTGGACCGGTGCCAACGGGCGGCTGCACCTGACCTTGGACGACGGCAGTGCCGTTCAGCTCGGTGAGAATGCGCGGCTCATCCTCGATGCATTCGTGCTGCCCCAGGACGGCGCTGGACGCCTGCTGATCCGCAGCATCTCCGGCGCGTTTCGCTTTGCCGGCGGCGCGATCGACAAATCCGCGCCGGGTACGGTGAAGGTCGTGACGCCACTCGTAATCATGACGGTGCGGGGCACAGATTTCTTCGCCGGACCGATCGACGGCGCCTATGGCGTGTTCGTGTTCCACGGCCGCGTCGATGTGGCGACCGGCGGCGGCTCGGTCAGCCTGACCGACGGCGAGGGTACCAGCATCACGCGAAGCAGCGCCGCACCCGGTGAGGTCAAACGCTGGGGCGCCGACAAGATCGCGCGCGCGGAAAAGCTGGTGGGATTCTGAGCTAGGTCATGAAATCGGTTGCCGTGCCTCATGCACGGTTGTACGCAGTATTCGTTATAAAAAAGTAGTATCCAGGGAGAGCGTTCGCCGGAATTGCAGAAATGATTTCCGGCGGGCCAACACAAAGTTCGCAGTCATAACAGATGACAGCCTCCTTCTCGCTGGAAAACCAGGTGGCCATCGTGACCGGCGCTTCCTCGGGTCTCGGCGCGCATTTCGCACATGTCCTCGCCGAGGCCGGCGCCAAGGTGGCCCTCCTGGCGCGCCGCAAGCGCCTCGCCGAGGAAGTCGCCGCGGAGCTCAAATCCCACGGCTGGACCGCGGCGGCGTTTAGCGCCGACGTCACCGATCGCGACAGCCTGCAGCGCGCGCTGCACGACGTCGAAGCCGAGCTCGGCGTGCCGGACATTCTGGTGAACAATGCCGGCATGCATGCGGGTCTGTTCGCGCTCGATCTGAAGCCCGAGGACTGGAACGCGGTCATCGAGACCAATCTCACCGGTGCCTGGGCGATCACCCAGCAGCTCGCGCAGCTCTGGGTCGAGCGCAAGCGGCCGGGCGTCGTCGTCAACATCGCCTCGATCCTGGGCGTCGGCGTCTCGCCGGGCGTCATGTCCTACGCCGTGTCGAAGGCGGCGGTGATCCAGATGACCAAGGGCCTGGCGCTGGAATGGGCGCGCTACGGGATCCGCGTCAACGCGCTGGCGCCGGGCTACTTCCCGACCGACCTCACCAAGGACTTTCTGGCGAGCCCCGAGGGCGAGGCGATGGTCAGGCGAATCCCGATGCGCCGCCTGGGGCGGCTGGAGGATCTCGACGGCCCGCTGCTGTTGCTCGCATCGCCCGCTTCGGGCTACATGACCGGCAGCGTCATCACCGTCGATGGCGGCCATCTCAACGCGTCGCTCTAGCCTGCGCGGAGGGGTGACGCGGCTCCTTCATCCGTTCTAATCTCGGAATCATGGACTTCGCACTTTCCCCCGAAACCCAGGACACCTGCCGTCGCATCGACGCCTTCCTGGATCGCCA
>DASZYM010000223.1:0-3450 GCA_035545355.1 Dongiaceae bacterium | reverse complement strand
ACAGCCGGTCTTCACCGTCACCAAGGTCGTGCTCCGCGGCGAGAAGGAGCCGAACTACATCCTCCTCTCCCGCAACCGCCAGCTCAAATCCAGCCGCCGGCTCTCGCAGATCATCACCGTGATGCTGCGCCAGCTCACCGTGGTCGAGGGATAGCAACCAACTCGTCACGCGCGGCAATGACGTATGAAGTAAGCATCACCGGTTGATGCAGCCGATGCTCCAGGAAACGCCGCTCTGGTCGGCGATGCGGTCGAGCCTGGTCAGCGAGAGCGAATCCACCTGCAACTGAAGAGTCCGCGCTGGCCCCAGGCCCAAAGCCTGCGCGATCGCGGCGCGGATCGAGCCGCCATGGCCGACGGCGATCACATCGGTATCCGGATGCTCCTGCGAGCGGCGTTCGACGGCGCGGGCGACCCGCATCATCACATCGGCGAAGCTCTCGCCGCCCGGCGGGCGCGTGGTGCCGGGCGCGATCCAGAACTTCTTGTAGGCGTCGGCTTCGGTCGCCTCGAGCTCGGCATAGGTGCGGCCCTGCCAGTCGCCGAAATCCTGCTCGCTAAAATCGCGCTCGACGACGAAGCCGCCGGCTTTCGCATCGGTCGCGAGCTGCAGCGCGTCCAGGGTCTGCCGCGCCCGGCGCAGCGGGCTCACCAGCCAGGTCGCGTTCGCCGGCAGCACGGCCGCGATACCGGCGAGGCGCTCGAGATCGCTGCAATCGGCATCGAGGTCGAGCTGGCCGGTGACGCGGCCCGCCGCATCCTTGATCGGGGCGTGACGGATCCACCACCAGCGCGTGGTCTTTGCAGCGGGCGGCGCCATCAGGTGAGCGAGACCAGGTTGACCAGCACGGCGACCTCGGCGACCTGCTCGGCGGCGCCGAGGACGTCGCCGGTATACCCGCCGAACTGGCGTTGCGCGATCTTGCCGACGAGCAGCGCCGCGACCAAAGCGGCGATGAAGATCACCAAGGCCGCCGGCAGGAACTCGGCGAAGACCGCGATCAGCAGGCCGAGGCCGAGCGAGGAATAGACGCCGGCGGCGGTCGGCCGTCCCGCCATCACGCCGAGTCCGGTATTGGTCGCCAGCGGGATCGAACGCATGATGATCGGCAGCACCGCGCGGCTGAGCACATGCGCGGCGACCATGGCCGGGATCGCCCGCTCCGGCGTCTTCAAGGCGGCGACGGCGGCGATCTTGATCGCCGTGCCGAAGATCAGCGCCAGCACGCCGAAGCTGCCGATATGGCTGTCCTTCATCGCCGCGAGCTTGCGCTGGCGATCGCCGCGGGCGCCCAGGCCGTCGGCGAAATCCGCCCAGCCGTCCTCGTGCAGGGCGCCGGTGACGGCACCCGTCGCGCCCACGGCAAGCAATGCCGCCAATGGATTGGACAGGCCGATCCGAACCGCGATCCAATAGACCAGTCCCCCGAGCAGGCCGACCACCAGCCCCGCCAGCGGAAAAGCCCGCGCCGCCTGCGCGAGCCGGAGCTGCGGCGGCGGTGCAGTCTCCTGACCGGGGATGGCAGGAGCCTCGCCGATTTGGCCGATCGGCAGGCGGGTGAAGAAGGCCAGGACGAGGAAAAGGTCCCGCCGCCATGCTATGAAGAACGCCGCCAAGCCGTCTCGCCGCGGAGTCTCTCCCGTCTCGGTGCTCATGCCTCCAGAATCGAACCCCGCGACATCAAGCTTATCCGCATCCCGCATTTCGCGACTCTGCAACCCACCCGTTATAGGACAGGCCGGCGGCCCACACTAGCTACCCGGACGCGCCGCGCCGTATTCCCGAGAGAGAACGATTCATGAGTAAGAAGCCTGCCACCAACGACCTCGCCGACATGCGGCGCATCATCGCCGAATTTCCCGGTCCCGGCCTGGAGGCGGCGCAGCAGACCGCCGCCCGGGAGGCAGTCCTGACCAAGCCCGCCGGCGCCCTGGCGCGGCTGGAGGAAATCACCGCCTGGGTGGCGACCTGGCAAGGGAAGCATCCGCCGACGGTGGAACATCCCCGGGTCGCGGTCTTTGCCGGCAATCACGGCGTCGCCGCCCTGGGCGTATCCGCCTATCCGTCGGAAGTCACGAAGCAGATGGTCCTTAACTTCACCGCCGGCGGCGCGGCGGTGAACCAGCTCTGCAAGAACGCTGACGCCGATCTTCGGGTCTATGAGATGGCGCTCGACCAGCCGACCGCCGATTTCACCAAGGCGCCGGCGATGAGCGAGACCGACTGCGTCCGCGCCATGGCCTATGGCATGACCTGCGTCGAGCCGGGCATCGACCTCCTCGCCCTCGGCGAGATGGGCATCGCCAACACGACCAGCGCCGCGGCACTGACCGCCGCCCTGTTCGGCGGCGACGGCGCCGCCTGGGCGGGACCCGGCACCGGCGTCCATGGCGCGCAATTGCAGCGCAAGGCCGAGGTGATCGACCTCGGCCTGAAGCAGCATCGGGACGTGCTCGCCGATCCGCTGAAGGCGCTGCAATGCCTCGGCGGCCAGGAGCTGGCGGCGATCGTCGGCGCGGTGATCGCCGCGCGCATCGCCAAGGTGCCGGTGCTGCTCGACGGTTTCGCGACCACCGCCGCAGCCGCAGTGCTCTACCGCATCGATCCGCATGCGCTCGACCATTGCCTGGTCGCGCATTGCTCGGCGGAGCCCGGCCATCGCCGCCTGCTCTCGGCGATCGGCAAGGTGCCGCTGTTCGATTTCGGCATGCGCCTGGGCGAGGCCTCGGGCGCGGCGCTCGCGATCCCGATCATCCGCGCGGCCGTCACCTGCCATAGCGGCATGGCGAGCTTCGCCGAAGCCGGCGTCAGCGAGAAGAGCTGAGTGAGCAACCGCACGCACGCGCGGTCGCTGGCGGAGGTCCGCGCCTTCCTGCTCGACCGGCTGGGATTGCGCGGCGCGTTCTGGAATGCCGCGCAATCGATGGACCGCGCGGTCCATCTCGGCATGATCCAGATCGAGTCCATCATCCGCACCGGCTTGCGCAACCATGAGATCGTCTGGACCGCGCGCAGCGACGCGCCGGTCGCCGATTTCTACCGCATGGTCTATGGCGAGCGGCGGATGCTGGAGACGCATTATCCGATCTTCGCCACCCGCCGCGACTGGCTGCCGCAATTCCTGCAGGACTTCCACCTCGCGGTTAAGGGCACGATGCATTACGACGAGCTGCAGCCGGTGAAGCGCAAGCTGGTCAAGCAGATCCGCGCGAGCGGCCCGGTCAGCCCCGGCGAGCTCGAGGCCGAGCGCATCGTCGGCGGCTTCAACACGGTGAAGGCGACCACCAGGGCGCTGGAGCACCTGTTCCATGAAGGCAAGGTGCAGGTCAGCGGCCGCACCCGGAACTTCCACCGCCAGTTCGACCTGACGGAAAACGTGGCGCCGGAGCTGTTGAAGCATCCGCGCATCAAGGCGAAGGACCATCAGCGGTTCATGATCGCCTCGGCGC
>DASZYM010000222.1:0-2409 GCA_035545355.1 Dongiaceae bacterium | reverse complement strand
CGGCCAGGCCGCAATGCCGCAGGATGAAATCGGCGATCGCGCCGATATCGTTGAGGTCGATGACCGGCAGCCGGGTCGCCGGCACCGGACCGTCGGCCAGGATCGCGACGATATGCGGGTCGTCGGCGGCCAGCAGCGGCTTGCCGTTGGCCGCGCGGTAGATCTCCAGCTTGTCATGCGCCTCGCGCTTGAAGCCTTCGATTAGCAGGAGATCGACCGGGGTCATGTGCCGCATCAGCGCGGCCGAGCCCGGCTCCGGCGCGCCGCGATGCTCGTGCATCAGCGCCCAGCGGTTGGCCGAGGCGACCAGCACCTCGGTGGCGCCGGCCGTGCGATGGACGTGGGAGTCCTTGCCCGGCTGGTCGACGTCGAAGGCATGGTGCGCGTGCTTCATGGTGGAGACGGTCACGCCGCGGCGCACCAGCTCCGGGATCAGCGCCGCCAGCAGCGTCGTCTTGCCGGCGCCGCTCCAGCCGGCCAGCCCCAGCACTTTCAACGGCGGACCTTCATTGCTTGTGGTCGGCGCGGTCGTCTTCGGTCATGTGCTTGATGCCGACCCGCAGGTAATCGTAGCCGGTGAGCAGGGTCAGCGCCGCCGCCAGCCAGAGCAGGCCCTCGCCGATGGTCTGTATCGGCCATGTGGGCGGCACCGCGCTTTCGCCGACGATCAGGAAGCCCATCGCCACCATCTGCATGGTGGTCTTCCACTTGGCCAGGATCGAGACCGGCAGCCGTACCTTCAGCTCGGCCAGATATTCGCGCAGGCCCGAGACCAGGATTTCGCGGCAGAGGATGATCAGCGCCGGCAGCACCACCCAGCCGCGGATCTGGCCATGGGCGGTCATCACCATCAGGATCGCCGCCACCACCAGCTTGTCGGCGATCGGGTCCAGGAAGCGCCCCAAGGCCGAGACCTGGGCCATGCGCCGCGCGATATAGCCGTCGAAGAAATCGGTGATGCAGGCGATGGCGAACAGCGCGAAAGCGAGCCAGCGCAAGGCCGGCTGGTCGAAGAAGAGCAGCGCCGCGATCAGCGGAATCGCGGCGATCCGCGACATGGTGAGGATGTTGGCGATGTTCGTCATCGGGGATGGTCAACCCTGGGGCGCTTCGCGCTCGTTCTCCGGCCGGCAAAAAATAGCAGGTCGCATCGGCGCTGTCATACCGGTGAAATGCGGCGAATCAGCCGCCATGGAAGTGGTCGTAGATCTTGCGCGCCACCGCTTCGGATATCCCCGGCACCTCGGCCAGATTGGTGAGACCGGCCTGGGAAACCGCCCGGGCCGACCCGAAATGCAGCAGCAGCGCCTTCTTGCGCTTGGCGCCGATGCCGGGGACTTCGTCCAGGATCGAGCGGGTGATCTCCTTGGACCTTTTGGCGCGATGGGCGCCGATGACGAAACGGTGCGCCTCGTCCCGCAGGCGCTGCAGGAAGTAAAGCACCGGGCTTTTCGGATCCAGGCTGAAGGGTTCGCGGCCCGGCACGAAGAAGCGCTCGCGCCCGGCATTGCGGTCCGGACCCTTGGCGATGGCGGCGATGCAGAGCTCGGTGATGCCGAGATCGGCCAGCACCTGCATCGCCGTGCCGAGCTGGCCCTGGCCGCCGTCGATCAGCACCAAATCCGGCCAGAGCCCCTTGCTGCGGTCCGGATCCTCCTTCAGCGCGCGGGCGAAGCGCCGGGTCAGCACCTGGCGCATCATGGCGTAGTCGTCGCCCCCGGTGACCTGGGGCATCAGCGTGTTGGCGGCGTCGATCGCCTGCTCGAGCGTCGAGCCCGGCATCGGTTCCGGCACGAAGGGTGTCTGCGCCTCGGCGAGCCCCTCGGGCATCCCCTCCGCTTTCGCCGCGGCCAGGTCCTGGTCCAGTTGCGGCGCCTGGATCCTCGGCCGCACCACGTCGCGGATCGAATATTTGCGGTACTGGTTCTTCAGGAAGCCCTCCGGCCCGGCGACGATCATCGCGCCATAGGGATTGCTGCCGGAAATGTGGCTGTTGTCGTAGACCTCGATGCGCTTGGGCGGCGTCTCCATGCGGAAGAGCTCGGCCAAAGCCTGCAGCAGCCGCGTCTGCGACGCGGATTCCGCCATCTTGCGGGTGAGCGCGTCCTTGGCGTTGAGCAGCGCATGATCCACCGCCTTGCGCTTGTCGCCCCGCTTGGGCGCCAGGATCTCGACCTTCGACCCGGCGCGCAAGGCCAGCGCATCGGTCAAGAGCTCGACCTCGCTCGGCGCCTCGTTGACCACGATCAGCTTCGGCGGCGTCTTGTTCTCGTAGAACTGCGCCATGAACGCGGCCAGCAGGTCCGGCAGGTCGGCATTGCGATCGTTGGCCGGGAAATACGCCCGGTTGCCGTAATTGCCGTGGTTGCGGAAGAAGAACACCTGCACGCAGCTATGCCCCGCCTCCTG
>DASZYM010000221.1:0-18008 GCA_035545355.1 Dongiaceae bacterium | reverse complement strand
AGGGGAGAAGGACGATGCGGATCGAAGTGCTGGTGGACGTGAAGACCATCCTGGGCGAGGGGCCGCTCTGGGACGTGGAGCAGCAGCGGCTCTATTTCATCGACAGTTTCGGCGCCAACATCTTCCGCTGCACCCATGACGGCCGCGAAATCCGCGCCTGGGATCTGCCGGCGAAGATCGGATCCATGGCGCTCCGCAAGGACGGGAACGGCGCATTGCTGTCGCTCGCCAACGGCTTCCACGTGATCGACTTCAAGACCGGCGAGGTCTCGCTGGTCAACAATCCGCTCGGCGACAATCCGGCGATCCGCTTGAACGACGGCAAGGTTGACCGCCGAGGCCGCTTCATCTCCGGCTCGATGGACACGATGGAATCCGGGCCGAACGGCTCGCTCTATCGGGTCGATCCCGATTTCAAGGTCACCAAGCTCGACAGCGGCATCATCGTCTCCAACGGGCCCTGCTTCTCGCCCGACGACAAGATCTTCTATTTCGCCGATTCCTGGTCCGGCGAGATCTGGGCCTATGACTACGACATCGCGAGCGGCAAGGTCTCCAACCGCCGCACCTTCACCAAGATCGACACGTCGACCGGCGGCGCCGCCGACGGCTCGACGGTGGACGCGGAAGGCTGCCTGTGGAACGCCCAGGTCTATGACGGCAAGCTCAAGCGCTACACGCCCGACGGCAAGGTCGAGCGGGTGATCGAGATGCCGGTGAAGAAGGTGACCTCGGTCATGTTCGGCGGCCCGAACCTCGACATCCTCTTCGTCACCTCGATGGCCAAGCCGCCGCTGCCGCGCTTCCCCGGCGACGGCGTGCTGCGCGGCAGCCTGTTCGCGATCCACGATCTCGGCATCAAGGGCGTGCCGGAGCCGCGCTTCGGCGCCTAGCCGCTTGCCGCCCCGCCGATCGGGCCGGCTGTTCCTGCTCGTCGAAGGCGGCGTCCTTGCGGCGCTGCTGATCGCCTGGGCGCTGTTCTCCCACGGCAATCTGACGGCGGAGGACTGGTCCGGCTTCCTGCTGGCGATGACGCCGCTGGCCATCGCCGCGATGGTGCAGACCGTGCCGATCCTGGCCGGCGGCCAGGGCCTGGCTGCCGGCGCGACCACGCTGCTGGTCAACGTCGTGGTGGGCACCGCGCCGATCGATGGGCCCGCGGGCGCCGTGCTCTGGATCGCGGTCGGGCTCGCGATCGGCGCCGCGGTCGGATGGTTCAACGGTTTCCTGATCGGCACTCTCCGCGTGCCGTCGACCGGAGTCACTTATGCGACGGGCGCCGGCATCGGTGCCTTGGCCTTCCTGCTCGCGGGCAGCGATGGCGGGCTGCAGCAGCCGCAGGCCCTCGCCGATCTGCTCTATGCGCCGCAGCTCCTCGGTCTGCCGATCGTGCCGACCGCGCTGGTGATCGCGATGGCGATCGTCGGTACGGTGCTCCACCATGCGCGCTTCGGCCGAGCCCTTCGCGTGACCGGCGCGCGGTTGCCGTTGGCGGAGCGACGCTTGCCCGCCGCGCGGCTGCGCTGCCTCGCCTATACCATTGCCGGCCTCGGCTACGCGGTTGCGGGCATCCTGCTGGCCGGGCAGGTCGGCGTGCTCGATTCCATGCTGGCCATGCCGATCCTGCTGCAGATCTTTGCCGCCGCGGCGCTGGGCGGAAGCTGCCCGGGCCTGCGCGCCGGCCCGGCGATCGGCGCGCTGCTGGGTGCCGCCATCGTCACCGCCACCGGCAACCTCTTCGTTCCGATCGGCCTGCCCGACGTGCTCTCGCCGGCGGTCGATGCCGGATGGCTGCTGCTGGGGCTCATCGCCTGCAGGGTCTTCGCCGACCGGCATGCCGCGATGCCGCCGCGCGCCGCGGCATCATTCTCGCCGCGCCGCGCGAACCTGGTCGTAGCCATGGGTGCCTTGCTGATCCTGGCCGTGGCCTGGGCGCGCCCGGAAGCGGGCTACCTCGTGACGTCGGGTGCCGGCATCGGTTTGCTGGCGCTGGGGCAGGGCGCGGTGATCCGGGGCGGCGGTTTCGACCTCTCCATGCCGGCGATGATTTCCTTCGGCGGCCTGGTCGGCGTCGCCGTCAGCCAGGGGTCGTGGCCGGGCTTTCTGCTCGCGACTTTCCTCATCGCCATCGTCGCGGTCTTGCTCGGCCTCTGGCATGCCGCGCTGGCGCGGCGGCTGGGGCGCGGCATCGTGCTGGCGACCCTGGCCAGCGCCGGCCTGCTGCAGGCGGCGGCGGCCGGAATCGAGGTCTGGTCCCCGACCGGCTTCGTCCCGCTGGCGCTGACCGCGTTCGTGTCGCATGGATGGCTCGGTCTGCCGCTGGCGGCGTGGCTGCTCCTGCCCTCGGCCGTCCTCCTCGCCGTGGTGCTGGACCGCCTCTGGCGGCGGGGAAACCGCGATCTGCGGATCGCCTATTGTGCCAGCGCGCTTGGTGCCGCCGGCTTCGGCGTCGTCACCGCGGCGATCGGCGGCGGGTTCCGCCTCGGCATCGTCGATACCAGCATGATCCCGGCCGTTGCCGGCGCGGTGATCGGCGGCGTGCGCTTTGCGCGCGGCGACGGATCGTTGCTGGCGGCGCTCGGCGCGACGCTGCTGATCCAATGCGCCGACACGTTGCTGGTGGCGTTCGGCCTTTCCTACGAGGCCCGGCTGTTCGCCATGGCACTCGCGATGCTGGCCGCCGCAGCCCTGCCGCAACTCGAGGCCGGCCGGCTATGGCGCCGGCCCGCCTGACCCGGGGCTCGATCAATGCGCCGCGGAATCGAGCTGGTGGTACTGCGCGATGAATTGCTTGCTGGCGTCGCTTTTGCAGCCGCTGCCCTTGGTGATCTCGCGGGCGTCGTGCTTGGCGTTCTCCATCGCGGTCAGGGTCTCGCCGGCATCCAGCGAGAAATTGGTCTGCCTGGCGATGTAGGTGGCGAGCCGCGTCATGGTCGCCGGGTCGGGCGCTCCGCCTTCGCAGGCCGTCTTCACTTCGATCGCCTCGTAATCCTTTTCGTAGGTCGCCGCCGCCGTGTCGTCGGCCGCCGCGGCGCGAAGTCCGAAGACGAAGGCCGATGCCGCGATCGCGCCGATCGCGATCGTGTGTTTCAGGGATGGGCTTGTCATGGGAGCTCTCCAGCCGTTGACGGTTCATCCACGCCCCGTCACGTCGGAGCCGGCCTCAGTCCCCTTCGGAGGCCAGCTTCACGCCGGTATCGGTCAGCACGCGCAAGGCGGCGGCCGGCAGATGGACCGCGACCTCGCTGCCTTCGCGATACGGAATCTCGTCGCCGCTGTTCTGCATCAGCGCCTGGATCTTCTCGCCGGTCGCGAGCCCGACGATGAGCTGCACCGAATTGCCGAGATAGACCCAGCGCTGCACTGTGCCCGGGATGCGGTTCTCGCCGGCGGTGCCCTTGGGCTCGAGCCGGACGCGCTCCGGACGGATGGTGATCTTGGTGTTGCCCGAGGCGCCCGAGGCGCCGCGGCCCGCCGCCAGCTCGAAATTGCCGAGCCTGACCTTGCAGCGTCCGCCGGCATCGGCACCGGAGGCGACCCCGTCCATCAGGTTGGAGACGCCGAGGAAGTCGGCGACGAAGACGGTGGCCGGGTTCTCGTACATCTCCTCGGGCGTCGCGATCTGCTCGATCTTGCCCTGGGACATGATCGCGATCCGGTCGCTCATGGTGAGCGCTTCTTCCTGATCGTGGGTCACATAGACGAAGGTGATGCCGACCTGCTGCTGCAGGGTCTTCAGCTCGACCTGGAGCTGCTTCCTGAGGCGCGCATCGAGCGCGCCCAAAGGCTCGTCGAGCAGCAGCACCGCGGGCTTCAGCACCAGGGCGCGGGCCAGGGCCACGCGCTGCTGCTGGCCGCCGGACATCTGCGACGGCTTGCGCTTCTCGAAGCCGTTGAGCTGCACCAGCGCCAGCGCCTCGTTGACCCGGCGGTTGACGTTGTCCGGGGTCTCCTTCTGGCGCCTGAGGCCGAAGGCGACGTTGTCGAAGACGTTCAGATGCGGGAAGAGGGCATAGGACTGGAACACCGTATTGACATGGCGCTTGTGCGGCGGCGTCTCGGTCATGTCGACGCCGTCGAGGATGATATGGCCGCTGGTCGGTTGCTCGAAGCCGGCGATCATCCGCAGCGTCGTGGTTTTACCGCAGCCCGACGAGCCCAGCAGCGAGAAGAACTCGCCGCCCGGGATGTGCAGGCTGATATTGTCCACGGCGCGCATCGTGCCGTAGAGCTTGTTGAGATCGATCAGTTCGACTGCGCCGCCTGCCACGTGTCCCCCATCATCACATATCGAAACCGCCGCCCATGGCCTGGCTCATGCCGCCGCCACCGCTACGCTTCTCGCCGCGGGTCATGAATTTGTGTCCCAGCCAGGCGATGCCCACCGCGGACAGGGTCATGTAGACCATGATCGCCGCCAATGCGTTGATCGAGGGCAGCGGCGCGCCGCGGGTCGAGGCATAGACCCGGATCGGCACGGTGTCGCAATCCGAGCCGCAAGAGAGCCACTGGCTGATCACGAAATCGTCGATCGAGATCGCGAACACCATCATCATGCTGGAGAAGATCGCCGGCAGCAGCAGCGGGAACAGCACCAGCCACAGGCATTCGAAGGGCGTCGCCCCCAGATCGGCGGCCGCCTCCTCATATTGCTTGCCGATCGAGAACAGCCGGCCGCGGACGATGACGACGACATAGGACAGCGAGAAGGTGACGTGGCCCAGGACCTGGGCCGTCGTGCTCGGCTGGATGAAGGTGAAAAGGTTCAGGAAGACCAGAAACAAGGCAACGCCCATCATCAGCTCCGGCGTCACCAGGGGGAACAGCATGATGAAGTTGGAAATGTTGGAGAGGATGGTGCCGCGCCAGCGCGCCAGCCCGATCGCCAGCAGGACGCCCAAGGGGGTCGCGATCAGCATGTCGAGAGCCGCGAGCTTCACGCTCTGGAACAGCGCCTGCTGCAGCCGCGGGTCGTGCCAGACCGAATACGCGCTGTCGCCGAAATACCACTTGGTAAGATCGAAGCCCTGCCAGACCGTGACCGACCGGCCGGCATTGAAGGAGAACTGGATCGCCACGATCACCGGGATGATGGTGATCAGCACATAGGCCCAGGCGATCAGCACCATGAAGCGCGGTTTGCCCCAGGGATTGGCCATCCAGACCTTCAGACGATGACCGAGGCTCTGCTCGGCAATGCGCGTGCGCCCACCCTTGCCGGCTTCGGTGGTCGCCGTCATGCCTGCATCTCCTTCTGCGCCTTGGCGATGGTGATCATGTAATAGGCCATCAGGACCGCGAGGAACAACGAGAGCAGCATGGTGAGCGAAGCGCCGACGGAAGGCTGTGGTCCGCCATGGAAGAAGATGTCGATCTGGTTGCCCAGCATCGTGGTCTTCGGCGAGCCGGAGACGATGTTCGGCGTGTAGTAGTCGCCGAACATCGGCAGCGCGATGATCACGCTGGCGCCGAGGATGCCGGGCTTCGAGAGCGGCAGTGTGATGTGATAGAAGGCCGAGGCCGGGCTGGCGCCGAGATCACGCGCGGCTTCGAGCACGCTGCGGTCGATACGGTCGAGCGCCGCCAGCAGCGGCAGGATCAAATAGGGCACGTAGCCGTAGATCAGGCCGAGCACGACCGAGGTCGAATTGCCGTTGAGCCAATCCGGCGGCGTCGTGACGATATGCGTCCAGATCAGGAACTTGTTGATGTAGCCGTTGGGCGAGAACAGATTCACCCAGGCCAGCATGCGCATCATGTAGCTGACCCAGAAGGGCAGCACCAGGAGGGCGAGCAGGATGCCCTTGGTCTTCTTGGCGTGGCGCGAGATGTAATAGGCGACCGGATAGCCGATCAGCAGCGATCCGGTCAAAGCGAGCGCGACGTAGACCGTGGTCCGGACCAGCACCGTCCAATACGAGTTGCCGGGCAGAAAGCCGTGCAAGGTGTCGATCATCGAGCTGTAATCCCAGTCGACGGGATTCCAGGTCGGCACGGCGTTCATGAAAATGGGATCGATGCCGCCGAAGGCGACACCGATCACCGCATAGAACGGAACCAGGAACAGCAGAATCAGCCAGAGCACGCCGGGAACGGCGAAGACCGGCCATAGCCACTTCGGATACACGACCCCTTACCCCGCTTGTCCGCCCCCGGCGCGCCTCAGGCGCCGGAGTTGAACTGCGCGTAGGCCTTCTGCCAGGCCGCCATGCCCTTCGAGGTGAGCTGGCAATACTGCAGCGAGCCTGGGCCGAGATCCTCTTCGGTCAGGATCAGGTTCTTCAGGCCGGGCGGCAGGATGCCGTCCTTGATGAGCTGATCGGCATCGATCGGCTGGGCCGGCTGATAGCCGGTGAAGCCGGTGAAGTTGTTGTAGGCCACGTCGTGGTCGAGCAGGTGGTTGAGCCAGAGATGGCCGAGCACCGGCTTCTTGCTCTTGGCGAGCAGAGCCCAGCCGTCGTTCTGCACCATGCCCTTGCCCTTGCCCGGCCACCAGTAGCTGAGCACGTCGGGCTTGGTGTCCTTCGGCATGTAGAAGATCGCGGCACCCAAGAGATCGCCGGACCAGCTCTGATGCAGCCAGGTGGTGCCTTCCGCGAGGTCCTTGTACTCGGTGATGTTGATCTTCGGGTTGGAGATGGGGACCGTCGCCTTCAGATCGGCGAGCGCCTGCGCGATCTGCGCCGGGTCCTCGGTGTTGATGTCCATCTGGCCCTTGTAGAGCATGGCCATGCCGAGGGACTCGCGATCGTCGTCGAGGATGCCGGTATAGCCGGTATAGTTCTTCGTGTTCGGATCCCAGAACACCGACCACGGATTGTCGCGCTTGGAGATGTCTTCCTTGATCTTGTCGTTCCGCCAGCCGATGCCGGTCGAGTAGAGATTGTACGGCACGGTGTACTGCGAACCCTTGTCGTAGAACGGATCGGCCGAGGCCTTGAACGCGTTCTTCAGGTTCGGGATGTAGTCATGGTTCAGCGGCCGCAGCAGCTTGCCGGCGACGGCCTGGCCGACGCGATCCGGCGTGATGTTGGTGGCATCCACATGCACCGCGCCGCTGGCGAGCCGGGTGATCGCCTGGTCCATGCTGTCGAAGGTCGTGAGCTGGACCTTGACCTTGTATTTCTCCGCGAAGGTGTCGATCACCGATTTCTGATCGACATAGTCCTGGTAGTTGAAGATCTGGAACGTGCCGCCCTCGGGCTTCAAGCCGCTCTTGATGATCTCGCCATGCACCGGCAGCGTCACCGGCTTGTCGGGACGCGCCAGCGGCATGCCGCCGGGACCGGTCTGCTTGCCGGCCTCGTCGGCCAGCGCCTGGAAATCGATCAGCCTATGCGCGCCGGCGACCAGCCCGACGGCGCCCAGGGCGCGCAAGGCTTCGCGGCGCGAAAACTCGCCGCGGTTGAAACGACCGAGGATCCGCTCGATGCGATCCCACTTCTTCATGACCATCTCCCTGTTTCATTAAAGTTTATCGATTTGCCTGGTTTGAATCTGCGTTCAAATCGCGGCCGCAGGAACGGCCGCGCGCAGACCGGAGCTATGGACCGACGGGCTGCGCAACGATGCGTGCGCCGCGCGCGTCAGTCACCGATCTTGGCGACGAAGCCGGTCTGCAAGAAAGAGTCTTCAGGATGCGGTACTCCGCCCAATTCTGTAAAGCCCGCATCCAAAAGGTTAAACATGCACATAATCGTGCACAAGCCGGAATCTGTAACGCTGTGTATCGGCGGGGCCGCGCGCTGAACCCGGGTCTCTAAGTCGCCCCCGGGCCGCGAAAAATTCAAGCCGCCGGTCGCGGAAACCGGCGGCTCGTGCCTGGATCGAAGGCTGCCGACGTTAAGCCTTCAGCAGCGAGACGGCGACATAGCCCTCGAACTTGTCGACCTTCACATGGGCCCATTTGCCGCCGGCGACCTTCTCGATCACGTCGACCTTGGTGCCCTTCTTCAGGGTCGCGACGATGTCGCTCTTGGTGTTCGGCTCCTTGCGCAGATGGGCGTAGCTGTGGTTGACCACCATCATCACGTCGGCGGTGCGGACGACATCGACGCCGGTGGTCGCCGGCGCCGATTGCGGCGAGGCGGCATCGGCGGCGCCCGCGAACAGCACCGCGCTCAGTGCAAGCGCCATCGGGGCCATCGCCGACAGGGTAGCGAGCTTACGCATGGAAGACGATCTCCTTGGTTGACAATGCGCCAAGTGTGCTGCCGCCGCGCGAGTCGGTCCAGCGCGATCGCGCGGCGCCACGGAAGTTTCGTGTATCAGGCGTTACAAACCCGTCAGCTCGTCGACAGGCGCGCGACGCGCATCAGTCGGCGAGCACTTCCTTGATCTTCCGCACATAGGCGTCGTGATCTTCGTTGTAGCTGATGACGCTGCGGAACTCGCCGTGGCGGTCCATCAGATAGACGACGGCGGTGTGGTCCATCGTGTAGCCGCCGTCGGAGGTCGGCACCTTTGCGTAGTAGACCCGAAATTCCTTGGCGACCGCCGCGACTTCCTCCGGCGTGCCGGTGAGGCCGACGACCTTGGCGGTGAAGTTGGAGATGTAATCCTTCATCACCGACTGGGTGTCGCGCTCGGGATCGATGGTCACGAACAGGGTGGTGAAGTCCTTGGCGTTGCCGCCGATCGCGTCGGTCGCCTGCGAGATGTCCGAGAGCGTGGTGGGGCAGACATCCGGGCAATGGGTGTAACCGAAGAACACCGCATAGGGCTTGCCGGACATGACCGCCGAATCGAACTTGGCGCCGTCCTGGTCGGTGAGGTGGATCGGCCCGCCGATGGCGATGCCGCCGGTCGCCTCCGGACCCTGGCGGTTGACATAGAGATAGGTGAGGGCGGCGGCCGAGATTGCCGCCGCCGCGATCAGAATGACGAGGAGCCTGCGTACGAGCGTCATCGCCGCCTCCTTAATTGGCGTTCATGTTCATATTGTCCATGTTCATCGGCATGGACGCCCCGGCCGGCTCGATCACGAACTCGACTTTCAGCTTGCCGGCCTTCTCGAAGGTCAGCTCGCCCGGCACCTTCTCGTTGGCGGCGGGCCTCCGGCTCAGCCCCATGAACATCAGATGGGTCGATTGGGGCTTCAGTTCGACCGTCGCCCCGGCGGGGATCTCCAGCCCGTCCTTCAACTCCGCCATCTGCATGGTGGTGCCGTTCATCTTCATCTCGTGGATCTGGGCGGTCTTGGCGAAGTCCACCGTCACCGCGACCAGCCGGTCGGCGGTCGCGCCGTGGTTGACGATCTTCAGGAAGCCCTCGGCGACATCGGTGCCCTTGAGCGGCGCATGGCCCCAGGGATCGACGATCTCGAGATCGCCGAGCTTGTAGTCCTCGGCCGAAGCGATCGTGTTGAGACTCAACATGAAGACGGCAAAAAAGAGCAGAAAATTCAAAGCACGCATGGAAGTTCCTCAGGGATTGCGTGAAGCAAAGGCAAGGCCTTTGCCGGGGTATTGCGGACAGAAGGGCGGCGCGTCAGGCCGCCGGCGGTCCCTGGGAATCCGTGTCCGAGGCATAAAGGCTGCGACCCGGGGCGACCCCGAGATCGGGCCTGCCGGCCGGGGCGGGGAAGAGCTCTCCGGGCGTCGCAAGGGCGAGCGGCGGTCCGCTCTGGAGCGGCGTGCAGCCGCCCATCGGGCAGGCCGGGCCGCAGAGCGGGCAGGTCTGGTGGTGATGGTCGCCGGCCGGGGCGTTGTGGCGCTCGGCCGGCGCCGGGCCGGCCGGGCTGCAGAGCGGGGTGGCGGCGAGCGGATCGCGCCCGGCGGCGGCCATGGCCGCATCGACCGAGGTCCCGAGCAGCGCATTCAGCAGCAGCGCATAGCCGAAGGCCAGGCCGAGCGCCCAGCGCCGCCGTCGCAATCCCGCGAAAATGCCGCTGCTCCCGTTCATCGGGCCAAGCTATGGCACGCGGTCCGGCGGCCCGGCAAGCCGGCGGATCGTCACGCCGTGGCGGCGACCATGGGCACGCCGGCCTCCTTGAGCGGCGGCAGCTCGGTCGCGAGGTCGACCTCCTTCACGATCAGCCGGCATTGCCGGAGCTTCAGGGTCTCCACCAGCTTGCCCAGGGCGGGGACGAAGCCGCCGCGGGAATCGCGCAGCAATCCCGCCGGAATGGTGGCAAGCCGGGTCGAGATCGGCAGGCCCATGGCGAAGACCGGATCGGCGACCGGCAGCTCGAAGGCGATGCTGCGGGCGAGCGGCGCGAATCGCATGGCGGTATCCGCCAGCCGCGTGCGGATGATCTCCCGCGGCACCTCGACGACCTCGATGGCGATATGGCCGCGGCCGGCATCGCCGATCGAGCGCGCGGTCCGCAGGATCGCCTCGATGTCACGGCTGCGCGCGAGGTTGGCGAAGCGCACCGGCACCAGGATCAGCGGCATGGTCCCGCGCGCGAGATTGGCGATGACATGGGTCCCGGCCCCCGCCAGGGTGAAGGCGTCGGCCTCGACCGAATAGGCGGGCTGGCCCAGGGAGGACAGCATCGCGATCGCCTCCTTGAGCTCGGTGGGCAGGCGCGCCAGGACCAGCGGCGCCGGCTGGCGGTCGATGGTCTCGACGCGGTGGAGCACCGGTCTTGCCGTCGCGAACAGCCGCTTGGCGGTCTCGATGGCGCCGGCCTCCCGGCGCTGCCGCTCCTGCTCCAGCCGCTGGTTGAAGGCTTCGAGCAGGCCTTCTTCGCTGAGATGCGCGCCGCCCGGGACGGAGACCCGTGCCGCATAGGCCGCGACCTGCATCTCCACGCCTTCGGGCAGCTCGCCCAGCAGGCGGCGGCGGACCTCTTCGCCGATCAGCGCGGCCTTGGCCTGGGCGTCGGCCTCGTCGAGATGCTCGAAGAAGACCAGGAAGCCGTCGCTGCCGGAACGCTCGCACATGTCGAGCGGCTGCAGGTGCTTGCGGATCACCTGGTCGGCGATGGCGAAGACGCGGTCATGGAGCTCCGCCCAGCGCGGCCCCAGCTCCTCCTTCAGCGCCGCGAAGCCGACGAGCTGCAGCTTGCCGGCGACCACCGGACCGTCGGCGCGCTGCCGCAGCGTGCCGGGCCGCGCCGCGTCGGCGAGATCGATCTTCCCGACGAAATAGATTTGCCGCTGCGCCGACCGCACCTTGGTGATCTGCAGGCTGCCCCGGCGGGTCGTGCCGACCCGGCGCAGGAAGCCGGTCTCGATCGATTGCGGCTGCGCCTCCGCGGTCTTGAGCAAGGCGGCAAGCCGCGGCCGGTCCGCTTCGGCGAGCAGATGGGCGAGCGGCATGCCGGTCGTCTCGACCAGGCTCCAGCCCAGGGCGTTCTGCAACGCGACGTTGGTCATCATCACGTTGCCGGATTCGTTGAGCACGACCAGCGGCACGTCGATCGTGCCGAACAGCGAGGCGAGCAGGTCCTGCACCATCTCGCGCTGCTGCTCGGCGAGCTTGCGCGAGGTCACGTCGCGCCCGACGCGCACCAGATATTCGAGCGCGCCGGTCTCGTCGAAGATCGGCAGGGTGGAGAGCTCGATCCAGTATTCCTTGCCGGTGTAGTCCTTGGCGCGCAGCTCCGCCTGGTCGACCTCGCGGCGATCGCGGATCTGGCGCAGCCTCGCGATGACGCCGGGCCAGGCCTCGGGAAGCACCAGGCGCTTCAGCGGCGCGCCGTCGAGCTCGGCGCTCGGATAGCCGGTGCGCTTGGCGGCGGCCTCGTTGACGAAGAGGATGGTGGGACCGGCATCGGAATCGATCCTGCCGTCGGTCACGACGATCGTCTCATGGGCCCGCGCGACGATGATCTCGAACAGGCGCTCCATGGATCTGCTTCGGACCCGGTCCGGATCGGTCAGCATCGACGTCCCTAGGATAATGCCCAGCCCTGCTTCCGGGCGACCCTAGCAGGGCTGGTTTAAGGAATGCTAACCCATATCAAGGCCGGGTGAATCGGAAGCGGCGGCCATCGGAAATGGCCGCCGCTCGAGGTAACCGGGCCGAAAGCCTGGCGTCAGAATGCCTTACACTTGCCGGTGCCGCGGTTGTAGGTGCCGATCAGCGCATCGCCGAAATAGTCCTTCTTGGAGGCGCAGGCGCTGCGGCAGGACATCAGCCCGCAGGTGGTGAAGGGGCTGCCGTTGTTCTTGCCGGGCGAGCCGTCGGTGTTGGTCACATGGCACTGGCAGAAGCCGTCCTGGTCGGGGACGTTGTCGGCCTCGGAGGCCCAGGCCAGGGTCTTCGCAGGATCGGAGAGGGTCGAGCCCTTGTAGATCTGCGCGTGGCCCTTCGCGTCCAGCATGATGAAATAGTCGCCGATGCCGGCGGCCGGACCGCTGCTCCACACGTCCTTGCCCGAGGGATCGACCACCACGAGGGCGCCGGTGTTGCGCAGCACGGCCTTGCTGCCGGGTTGCGGCGCGTCGAGCTTCGCCTGCCAGACCAGGACGTGGCCGGGATGGCGGTTGTCGTAGATCGACAGCGTGCCTTCCTTCTCCATGTGCAGCTCGTACCGGCCGTCGGCGGAGCGGATGCAGTCGTCGGCGCTGCCGGGGGTGAGGGTGTACTCGGCCTTGGAGGCCGAGACGTGCTCGACGCCGGTGCAGGCCTGGGAAATGGTGGAGAGCGAGACGATCGCGGACAGAAGACCGGCCGCGAACCAGAGAACGCGCATTGGGAATCCCCCAGATATGATGCCACGAAGGCGGAAACGACTGCTCAGCCCTTGCGTTGGCAACTCCGGGCCCGCTTGATCGCCGTCAGAAACTCCTAGCGACGGCCTGCGCCGCCGTCAACACAACGCGATGTGACTGCCCGCACAGTCGCCGATGGGCCTGTGGACAGTTCAGCCGCGCTTGCGAATCTGCATGAAGCAATGGACGTAATCCATGCCATGGCCTTGCGGATTCGCGGCCACCGCCGATTCATAGGAATCGTAGAACCGGTCGATGATCGCAGCCCGCTCGGCCGCCGGCCTTTGCGGATCGAGAGCGCCGGCGAAGGTGCTTTCGCTCCAGGAGCGCAGGGTCGGGATATAGGCCTTGGCGAAGGCCGCGGCATCGCCGTGGCGCTGGAAGTCCACTGCATAGGGGCAGGGCGTCATCCGGGTGAAGATCTTCTTCAGCTCGAGCCCGGCCCGCGACACCGCGGAGCTGGGATCGCGGAACGGCGCCGCGCATTCCTCGGGCGTGCGGTAATGCTGCTGGAAGGTCGCGCGGTCGTATTCGGCGCGGGTGATGGCGCCGGCCTCGTGCAATCCGCGCCAGTGCTTCTCGTACTGATCGAACATGCTCTGGCCGCCGGTATGGCCGAGATAGCGGCCTTCCTCGTCGATGCAGAAATTCGCCATCACCAGCCAGCCGCCCGGCCGCAGCTCGGCGGCGCGGTGGAGCAGGATGGTCTCCCAGTCCTTCAGCGACTGCGCGCGGAAGTCGGCGAGCTCCTCACCCTTGGCGCCGACCGAATGCACGTGGCCGGTGATCGGCCGCGGCCGCGCGCTCATCCAATGCATCGCCGTCGCCGAGAAGCCGAGCGCGAGCGTCCCCGCCGGCACGATCTGGCGATAGAAGGTGGTGCCGCTGGCGAAGGGATAGACCCGCTCGAAATTGGTGAAGCCCACCGCATCCATCGGCAGCAGACCCTGCAGGCGCTTGAACAAGGCCGAGTAATCGTTGCCGGGCAGGTCGGTGTAGTAGAGCGCGACCGGCCGATCCGCCTCGCGCTTGCGGATGTCGGCGATGAGGGCGCGGTGGAGGTCGATCGAGGTGCCGCCATCGGCGCAGCCGTAATCGGCGACGGCGAACGGCGTCGCCGCATCGGGCAGCCTGATCTCCGCGGCGGCTTCGAGCACCAGGTCGGTGGCCGCGTCGATCACCGTCTTCGCGCCGGTCGTATGCGCGCTGTAATAGCCGGCCCCGCGCATCGCGATACCGGTGCTGGATTTCGCCTCAACTGCCGCCATGATGCTTCCCTGTGGTGTTCGTATGGTTGGGAGGCAGTCTAGAACAGCGCGGCAGGGATTGTCACAGTTCAAGTCGGCACGAGATTGCCGGGTCAAGCCGGGCAATGACGGCTCAATTCAGCACGTCACCCTCGGGCTCGACCCGAGGGTCTCGTGCCGAGTTCGCTTACTTCTGAAAGTAGATCGGCCGGTCGAGATCGGCGATCAGGCCCGGCCGGGTCGGCTGCCAGCCGGTGAGCCGGCGCGTCTTCTCGCTGGAGGCGAGGTTGCTCATCGCGGCGAAATGCGCGAACCAGGCGAAATGCGCGGCGGCCTCTTCGGGCGTCTTCGAGACCACCGGAAGGTTCAGCCGCTTGCCGATCACCGTGGCGATCTCGCGGAACGGCACGCCTTCGTCGGCGACGGCGTGATAGCGCGGCATCGTGGCGCCGGTCTCCAGCGCGCGGCGATAGAGGTTCGCCGCATCGAGGCGGTGCACGGCGGGCCAGACGTTGTCGCCTTCGCCGATATAGGCGGAGACGCCTTTCTCGCGTGCAAGGTCGATCAGGATCGGGACGAAGCCGTGATCGCCGTCGCCATGCACCGAAGGCGGCAGGCGCATCGACGCGACGCGCACGCCGCGTTCGGCGAGCTCGGCCGCGGCTTCCTCCGTAGCGACGCGCGGGATCGCATCGGCGCCGGCGCTGTGGAGATCGTCTTCCGTCACCTTGCCTTTCCCCTTGCCGCCGAGCAGGCCGGTGCCGCTGGTCACGATCAACGGGCGCGCGGAGCCTTCGAGTGCCGCGCCGAGCGCGGCGATGGCGCGGCGGTCGATCTCGCACACCTCCTTGAACCTGGCGAAGTCGTGGATGAAGGCGGTATGGATCACGCCGTCCGCTTTCCCGGCGCCCTCGCGCAGGCTGTCGAGATCCTCGACGTCGCCGCGATGCACCTCGGCGCCGGTGGCGGCGAGGGCCTTGGCCTTGTCGTCCGAACGAACGAGGCCGAGCACCCGGTGGCCGGCGGCCAGCAAGTCCTGGACGATGGCGGAGCCGACGAAGCCGGTCGCTCCGGTGACGAAAACGCGCATGGCGATCCTCTTGGCTGGATGGGATGCGGCCTATTTAGGGCGTTGCCGTCGGACGATCTATGCTGCACAGTCCGTATTATCTTCGTGATCGTCCGGAACGCCGATGGACCCGCTCTCCGACGTCCTCTCGCTGCTGAAACCGCAAAGCCATGTCTCGGCCGGCTTCGATGCCGGGGGCGACTGGTCGATCGCCTTTCCGAAGAATGCCGGGATCAAGTGCTATGCGGTGGTCTCCGGCGGTTGCTGGCTGGTGGTCGAAGGCGTCGCGGCGGCGGTGCGCATCACCGCCGGCGATTGCTTCCTGCTGCCGAGCGGCCGGCCGTTCCGGACCTGCAGCCATCCCGACGTGAAGCCGGTGGAGGCGAGCGCCGTCTTCCCGCCGCCGCGCGCGGGCGGCGTCATCACCTATAACGGCGGCGGCGACGTGTTCCTGGTCGGCAGCCGCTTCGTGCTGAGCGGCGCGCATGCCGACATCCTGCTGAAGATGCTGCCGCCGATCGTGCATATCCGGAAAGAGGCGGACCAGGCGGCGTTGCGCTGGTCGGTCGAGCGGATGATGCACGAGCTGCAGAACCCGCAGCCCGGCAACTTCCTCGTCGCGCAGCATCTGGCGCATATGATGATGATCCAGGCGCTGCGCATCCATCTCGCCGAGGGCATCGAGGGCGGCGTCGGCTGGCTGTTCGCCCTGGCCGACAAGCAGATGGGCGCCGCGATCGGCGCCGTTCATGCCGACCCGGCGCATCGCTGGTCGCTGCAGATCCTGGCCGAGCGCGCCGGCATGTCGCGTTCGAGCTTCGCCGAGAAGTTCAAGGCGACCGTCGGCATGGCGCCGATGGAATACGTCACGCGCTGGCGCATGATGCTGGCCGCCGACAGGCTGGCCCATAGCGGCGATCCGATCTCGGTCATCGCCTTGTCGGCCGGCTACGAATCCGAGAGCGCGTTCAGCACCGCCTTCAAGCGCGTCATGGGCTGCCCGCCGCGCCGGTATGGGCAAGGCAGGGAGGCCGTGCCCGAGGATGCCGAGGCTGCGGCGTGACGGGCGGTGTGAGTCCGGCCGTTCGCCGGGATCACAATCCCGCGCTCTGCATACGATTGTGATGGCTTGGCGACAGGTGACGCCTATATGAGGGTGAGGAGGCGGTGCTAGCGTCCTGGGCACGCGGGGACAGTGATTCGAGAAGGGGCGCATGTGCGCCATGGAGAGATCATGAGAAACCGCCATACCCTGCGCGCCGTCGGCACTGCCCTGTTCTGGGCCGGGAGCATCGTCATGCTGTCGGCCTGCCAGCCGCCGGTCCCGCCGCCGGTGCCCGGCCAGCCGCTGACCTGGGCGCAGCAGCACCAGCTCGACCTGCAGCAGGCCCAGGAACTGCACGACCGGCGCCGCCAGGAGCGACCCTGCGGCCCGAACGACTGCAAGATGAACTGAGCCTCTCGGTTCGCCTCCGCTTTTCAGAGCGGTTCCAAGCTTCGCCGGAACCTTCGCTTCTGACGCAGATTTGATCCGCACGGCCGAAACCTGTCTTCGGCCGATGCGCGATCCAAACCTGCGGGAGGCTCCATGGCGAAATCGGCGAAGGGCGGCGGCGGCAAGCGGACGGGTGCGAGCGATCCGGTGATGACGGCGCCGCGCAAGAGCGGCGAGACGCACCAGATCCGCCACGACGCGCCGCTGCTGACCACCAACCAGGGCACGCCGGTCTCGGACAACCAGAACTCCCTGAAAGCGGGGTCGCGCGGGCCGACCCTGCTCGAAGACTTCATCTTCCGGGAGAAGATCACCCATTTCGACCATGAGCGCATCCCGGAGCGCATCGTGCATGCGCGCGGCTCCGGCGCGCATGGATTCTTCCAGCCGACCAAGTCGCTCGCCAAGCTGACCAAGGCGAAGTTCCTGCAGGACCCGAAGAAGAAGACCGAGGTCTTCGCGCGCTTCTCGACGGTCGCGGGCGGCGCCGGCGCCGGCGACCTGCCGCGCGACGTGCGCGGCTTCGCGGTGAAGTTCTATACCGAGGAAGGCAATTTCGACCTCGTCGGCAACAACATCCCGGTCTTCTTCATCCAGGATGCGATGAAGTTCCCCGACCTGGTGCATTCGGTGAAGATGGAGCCCGATCGCGGCTATCCGCAGGATGCCACGGCCCACGACACGTTCTGGGACTTCATCTCGCTGATGCCCGAGAGCATGAACATGGTCGCCTGGATCATGTCGGACCGCACCATCCCGCGCGCGCTGCGTTTCATGGAGGGCTTCGGCGTCCATACCTTCAAGCTGGTGAACGCAGAGGGCAAGCAGACCTTCGTCAAGTTCCACTGGCGCCCGGTCGCGGGCACGAGCTCGGTGATCTGGGACGAGGCGGTCAAGATCAACGGCGCCGATCCCGACTTCCACCGCCGCGATCTGTTCGAGGCGATCGCGAAGGGCGACACTCCGGAATGGGAGTTCGCGATCCAGGCCTTCGACCAGAGGACCGCCGACAAGCTCCCCTTCGACATCCTCGATCCGACCAAGATCATCCCGGAAGAGATCGTGCCGCTGGAGGTGATCGGCCGGATGGTCCTCAACCGCAACCCGGACAATTTCTTCGCCGAGACCGAGCAGGTGGCGTTCCATCCCGGCCATATCGTGCCCGGCATCGATTTCACCGAGGACCCGCTGCTGCAAGGGCGCCTGTTCTCCTATACCGATACCCAGCTCCTGCGCCTGGGCGGCGCCAACTTCCACGAGATCCCGATCAACCGCCCGCGATGCCCGATGCACAACTTCCAGCGCGACGGCATCCGCCGCATGGAGGTGAACAAGGGCCGCGTCTCCTACGAGCCGAACAGCCTGCAGCCCGAGGGTCCGCGGGAATGCCCGATCCACGGCTTCACGTCGCAGCCGACCGGCGAGATCGGGCCGAAGCTGCGCGAGCGTTCCGAGACCTTCGCCGATCATTACAGCCAGGCGCGGCAGTTCTTCCGCTCGCAATCCGAGCCCGAGCAGCGGCACATGATCGG
>DASZYM010000220.1:0-3927 GCA_035545355.1 Dongiaceae bacterium | reverse complement strand
CTCACCAGCCATTCCGAACTCTCCGACGCGGCGCTGAAAGAGGCCGGCATCGCGCCGACCACGATCCGCATCTCGGTCGGCGACGAGGACCCGCGCGGGTTGATCGCGCATCTGATCCAGGCCTCGCGCCTGGCGATCGAGCCCGACAATCCCGGCTTCGTCGCCGCTTTCCCGAGCGGTGCCGAGATCGATCGGCTCTATCGCGAGACCTATGTCGAGGTGCATCGCCGCTACGCCGAGGCGCAGCCGGGGTTTGACGAGCGGATGCTGTAACTTAACCGGGCTCCGGGCGAAAAGCGCGCTAGCGCCTTGATCGGAGAGGCTTAATCGGCAATGCGAAGGGGTCGAGATTCCGCATTCCGTTTATGCCCTGTGTAAGTTGCAAGCCCAAGCGACCTGCAGCGATTTCGAAATGCGATGACGATTCTAGCAGATTGTCGGCCCGGTTTCAGGCGCTGCACGGCGTCGCCGAAGTTTTGTTCCGAGCCGTGTTGAATTCACAACAAGGTCCCGGCGGCAGAAAAAGAAGAACCCGGCTGCAGGGGTCAGGCGCAGCCGGGTCCTGGAGATTGGTCCGGCGCCGCGGGCCGTCTGGGAGGGCGGTCCGCGGCGCCGGTGTCGCGCCTCCTACTGCACGGTTTCGCCATGCAGCCCGAGGTCGAGACCATCGCGTTCGATATCCTCCGAGACCCGGAGGCCGATCACCATGTCCACGATCTTCAGCAGGATGAAGCTGCCGAGGCCGGACCAGACCAGGGTCAAGGCCACGCCCTCGACCTGGATCCAGAGCTGGGCGGCATTGCCCTCCAGCAGGCCCACCGCCGCGTCGCCGCCGATCGACTTCGAGGCGAAGACGCCGGTCAGCAGCGCGCCGATGATGCCGCCGATGCAATGCACGCCGAAAGCGTCGAGCGAGTCATCGTAGCCGATCGCATGCTTCAGCGCGGTCGCCGAGAAGAAGCAGAGCACGCCGGCGACGATGCCGATGATCAGCGCGCCGGTCGGCGTCACGAAGCCCGAGGCCGGGGTGATCGCGACCAGGCCGGCGACGGCGCCGGAGATGATGCCGAGCACCGAGGGCTTCTTCTTGGTCAGCCATTCGGTCAGCATCCAGGCGATGCCCGCGGCGGCGGTCGCGACCTGGGTGGTGGTCATCGCCATGCCGGCGCGGCCGCCCGAGGTCAGCGCCGAGCCGGCGTTGAAGCCGAACCAGCCGACCCAGAGCAGCGAGGCGCCGATCACCGAGAGCACGAGATTGTGCGGCGGCATCGCGCTCTTCGGATAGCCCATGCGCTTGCCGAGCACGAGGCAGGAGACCAGGCCCGCGATGCCGGCATTGATATGCACCACCGTGCCGCCGGCGAAGTCGAGGATGCCGGCCTTGAACATCAAGCCGTCGGATTGCCACATGATATGCGCGATCGGCGAGTAGATCAGGATCGACCACAGCACCATGAAGACGCAGAGCGCGCTGAACTTCATGCGGTCGGCGAAGGAGCCGGCGATCAGCGCCGGGGTGATGATCGCGAAGGTCATCTGGAAGCACATGAACACCGATTCCGGGATCGTGCCGGAGAGCGTGTCCACGCCCATGCCCGCCAGGAAGAAGCGCGAGAAGCCGCCGAAATACGAATTGCCGCCGGTGAAGGCCAGGCTGTAGCCGACGATCATCCACACCACGGTGATGAGGCAGGTGATGGCGAAGCTCTGCATGATGGTCGCCAGCACGTTCATCTTGCGGACCATGCCGCCGTAGAACAGCGCCAGGCCCGGTACCGTCATCATCAGCACCAAGGCCGTCGAGGTGAGCATCCAGGCGGTGTCGCCGCTGTCGAGCGTCGGCGCCGGCGGCGTCGCCGGCGCGGCGGCGGGCGCCGCAGAATCCTGCGCCATCGCCATGCCCGGCAGCAGCACGATCGCCGCGCCGATCGCCAGCGCCGCGCGATCGGCCATCGCCCGCGCGCTCCTGTTCAAGTTTCCTACGCCAACCCAACGCATACCGCCCCTCCGTCTTTTTTTTGCAGCGCAGCAGATAGAGCAACTGCCGTGCCAGAAATAAAACCGAGAGAAATCAATGCATTTGTATGACGTAAGTCCGGAGACTGCTCATGATTTGGGCAGACGCGGGGTGGGTGATGAAATGATGGGCGGTGTTCGGACGCCTCCCCCGCCCATGCGGACGGGGGAGGCTCAGGAGAGCGAATGAGCCGCGCGCGCTACCAGTGGGTTTCCTGGATGTGGAAGCCGGCATTGGTCAGGTCCTGGGTCGAGTGCCAGCCGGCATTGTGCACTCCCTGCAGCACCAGGGTCGTGTTGCCGAAATTGAGCTGCACGTCGCCGTTGGCATCGGCGCCGACGGTGACCGGCGTGTTCACATGGTTGCCCTGGAAGCTGTCCCAGAGCGAGAGGATGTCGTCGCCCTTGTTGAAGTCGGTGATGACATCGTAGGGGTTGACCCCGCCGGCCTGCGGCTGGTTCTTCTGGATGTCGAACGTGTCATGGCCGGCGCCGCCGGTCATGAAGTTCACGCCGCCGCCGGGATTGAGGAAATCGTCGCCGGTGCCGCCGTACATGTAGTCGTCATCGGCGCCGCCGTAGAGCGTATCGTTGCCGGCATCGCCGTACATGCCCGCGCCGCCGGTGTTCCAGGTGCCGTAGGCGGTGATGGTGTCGTTGCCGTCATTGCCGTGCAGCGTGTCGAAGCCGCCATCGCCCTGGATCAGGTCGTCGCCGGCGCCGCCGTTGATCACGTTGCCATAGGCGCTGGCATCGCCCTTCAGGCTGTCGTTGTGGGCCGAGCCGTTGATGTCCTCGATGTTCTTGTAGGTATCGCCGGCGGAATCCGTGTTGGTGCCGTAGCCGTGGCCGGCCGAGAGATCGACCGCGACCCCAGCCGCCGATTGCGAGAAATCGACCACATCGTGGTTGCCGTTGCCGCCATCCATGTAGTCGGCGCCGGCGCCGCCGATCAGCGTGTCATTGCCGTCGCCGCCATAGAGCGTGTCGTCGCCGGCGCCGCCATCCATCTTGTCGTTGCCGGCATCGCCGATCAGGAAGTCGTTGCCGTCGCCGCCCTGCAGGTTGTCGTTGCCGTTGCCGCCGTCGAGCAGGTCGTCGCCGAGCAGGCCTTTCAGCGTGTCGTTGCCGTCCAAGCCGTAGATCGCATCGGCCTGGGCGGTGCCGTTCAGCGTGTTGTTGCCGGCATCGCCCACGATGTCGTGATAGACGGGCGGGTTATAGGGCTGGGTGGTGAGCCCGCCATTGTCGGGAAGCGTGTATTGGCCTGCGGCGGCGTTGTAGGAAACGTCGTCGGCCTGACCCAGCAGATTCGGGTCGAGATACGTGCTGCTCTTGGGAGTGAGAGACATGGCGCGAAGACCTCCTTGGGGTCGGTTGAATGGCATCCCAAGGAGCAGTCACCGGCGCCGGCCGGGACGTTCGCACCCGCCGGCAGCGGCTGTGCCGGTCGTCACAACCAACGGCCGAGCTTTGGCCGGGTCGGATCGCGGGTGGTCAGAATGGACAGAAAGCGGCACGCATCGCGGGTCGGAGGCTCAGGCCTCGGGTTCGTGGCAGACCACTTCGATGTTGTGGCCGTCGGGGCCGATGACGAAAGCGGCGTAATAATGCGCGTGGTATTGCGGGCGCAGACCGGGCGCACCGTTATCCTGGCCGCCCGCCGCCAGAGCCGCGCGATGGAAGGCGTCGACCTGGCCGCGGTTCTCGGCCCTGAAGGCCAGGTGAAGATGCGCCGGCTTCGCCTCGCCCGGGCGGAGGCATAGGGAAGACTTGCCGTCCGCGCTCATCTCGACGCCGAGCGCGCCCTCGGAGACCACCGCGAGGCCGAGCGGTTCGAGCGCCTTCAAGTAGAAGGCCTTGCTCGCGGCGTAGTCGCTGACCCCGAAGACGACGTGATCGAACATGAGG
>DASZYM010000219.1:0-3326 GCA_035545355.1 Dongiaceae bacterium | reverse complement strand
GCCTCGGCCGAGGCGCTGGCGCCGGTGAAGCGCATCGAGGCGATCTGCGCGAAACACGATGTGCCGCCCGGCGCGGTGGCGCTGCAATTCTCGCTGCGCGATCCGCGCATCACCTCCACCATCTGCGGCGTGAGCCGGCCGAAACGCATCCAGGAAACGCTGGACTGGGCCGCACGGCCGATACCGGATGCGCTGTGGGAGGAGTTGAAGTCGTTCCCCTTCGCGACGGATGATCCGGAGGCGACCCGCGATTACAAGCCGGGGTGAGGCGATCGCCGCAGTTTGACGTCGCGTAGCACACACACTACATTTTGTAGCACAACCAGAGCAGGGCGACGACGATGGCCGGGCGCAAACGCAAGACCAAGGATCAAGACCGGAGCGATGCCGCATCGGCCGCGGGTCGGCATCGGCTCGAGCTGGTCATGGCCGAGGCGGTGAATTCGGGGCTGATCGGCGGGCCGAAGGACACCGTGATCCGGGCCCGAGTCTCCCGGCGGCTGGTGAATGCTGCCAAGAAGCGCGCCGGCGTCGCATCCGATACCGAGCTGCTGGAGATCGCGCTGTCGAGCTTCGCGCTCGATGACGATTTCGGCGAGAAGTTCGCCAAACGCAAAGGCACGCTCGACCCGGACCTGCCGCTTGAGCTTTGACCTCCGGCGCGCCGAGCGCGAGCAGAAGCCGCAGAAAGGCGAAGCGCCGCTCCGGCAACGCCCCGCGTCGAGCCTGCGCTGGGCAAAGGAGGAGCCCAAGACCGGCGGGCCGATCCTGCTCGATGCGACGGTCTATATCGATGTCCTCCAAGGCAAGGCGCCGCAGGAGGTCGTGGACCTGCTCCGCGCCAGAAGCGTCTTCCACTCGGCCGTCTGCCTGGCCGAGCTGACACATGCCTTCGGCCGCCTCAATCCCAAGGATCCGCGCACATCGAAGGCCCTCGCCACGATCGCCGCGGTCATCACCGAGGATGTGCCACGGCACCGCCTCTTTGCCCCCGATACGCAGAGCTGGGGCGAGGCGGGCATGCTGGCCGGCAAAATACTGCGCCTGGCAGGGCTTCCGACCGGCCGAGGCCTGGAACGGAAGCTGCTGAACGACAGCCTGATCTACCTGCAAGCCGGCAAGATCGGCGCGGCGGTCGTCACCCGCAACCGGCGCGATTTCGATTTGCTCACCCAGGTCTCGCCCAAAGGCGCGGCGATCTTTTACTAGAACCGGATGCCATCAGCGATGGTCGTCGCTATGTGCTGGTAGAGTACGATGTCAGCCGGTGCCTTGGAGAGAATTGTCGACGCGCTGGATCGATCCAGGCGCCAGGCCCGCGGGATCACGGCTGCAATCAACGCCACCTTACCGCCCCCATCTCGGGGCCGGAGATTTCAACATCAAGCATCATCCCTGACCGGATAAACTCGCTTATCTTATATTTCAGGCCTGGACGCGTGCGCTCGGGAATGATCAAGTGAATTGCCCGATCAAGGCCGTACGCAACGAGGACGGCCACACGAATACCAATCGATGACCAACGCTGAGTCGCACGCACCCACCGATGGTGCGCGATGCTCTTGCGCGCGTCCAAGGATCGGGATCGTCCGTCATGGGTAGATTCTAAACACGCATGAGAACCGGCGCTCCGAGTCCGAGCAGAAGCAGTAGGGCCCGGAACTTCCCACGAACTTACGGGCAGGGTCGACAAGGCCCGGCAATCGGGGTTTGATCAACGATTACAGAGACAAGGATCGATGCCGCATATGGCGGGCCCAATACAGGTGATGATGCAGACCGAAGCCGAACAGATCGCGACATTCAAGACCCTGATCCGTAACAAGCTGCTCCATACCGTGGGCAAGGAGCCGGCGCATGCCAGCATCCATGACTGGTATGTCGCGACCGCTCTGGCGATCCGGAACCATCTGGTCGACCGCTGGATCGCCACCACGCAGCGGACCTATGCGGAGAACGAGAAGCGCGTCTATTACCTCTCGCTGGAATTCCTGATCGGCCGGCTGCTGATCGACACCGCCACCAATCTGGGCGTGCTGCCGCTGGCGCGCGCGGCGCTGACCGAGCTCGGCGTCAGCTTCGATGCGGTCCGGAACGTCGAGCCCGATGCCGCCTTGGGCAATGGCGGCCTGGGCAGGCTCGCCGCCTGTTTCATGGAGAGCATGGCGACCGTGGGCCTGGCCGGATTTGGCTATGGCATCCGCTACGACCATGGCCTCTTCCGCCAGGTGATGCGCGACGGCTGGCAGACCGAGAGCCCGGAGGACTGGCTGCAATTCGGCAATCCCTGGGAATTCGAGCGGCCGGAAGTCACCTATGACATCGGCTTCGGCGGGCGGGTCGAGCCGCGCGGCAATCAGGGCCAGAAATTCGCCTGGCGGCCGTCGGAGCACGTGGTCGCGGTCGCCTATGACACGCCGGTCCCCGGCTGGCAGGGCAACCGGGTCAACACCTTGCGCCTGTGGTCGGCGCGGCCGGCGGCGCCGATGCAGTTCGAGGAATTCAACCGCGGCCAATATCTCGACGCCTTCGCCGAGCAGGTGAAGGCGACCAACATCTCGCGCGTGCTCTATCCCGACGATTCGACGCCGGCCGGCCAGGAATTGCGGCTGAAGCAGGAATACTTCTTCGTCTCCGCCTCGCTGCAGGACCTGATCCGGCGGCACCTGAGCGTCTTCGGCACGATCGCGACCTTGCCGCGCGCGGTGGCGATCCAGCTCAACGACACGCATCCGGCGCTCGCGGTCGCCGAGCTGATCCGGATCCTGATCGACGATCACAATTTCACCTTGCGGACCGCACTGGAACTGACCCGCAACACGGTCGCTTATACCAATCACACCCTGCTGCCCGAGGCCCTGGAATCCTGGCCGGTGCAGCTCCTGGAGCGCCTGCTGCCGCGGCATATGCAGATCATCTACCAGATCAACGCGCTGCACCTGGGGCAGCTCTCCGAGCGCAAGGAGATCCCGGCCGACCGCGTGGCGCCGCTCTCGATCATCAACGAGCAGGGCGGACGACGAGTGCGGATGGGCCACCTGGCCTTCATCGGCTCGCATCGGGTCAACGGCGTCTCCGGCCTGCACGGCAAGCTGATGCGGGAGACCGTGTTCCACGATCTCGACCAGCTCTATCCGGGACGCATCACCCATGTGACCAACGGCATCACCATCCGGCGCTGGCTACTGGAATGCAACCGGGCGCTTTCCGACCTGATCACCGAGACGATCGGCGACGGCTGGATCGGCGACGGCGACCAGCTCGAGAAGCTGCTGCCGCATATCCAGGATGCCGGGTTCCGGCAGCGCTTCATGGAGGCCAAGCGC
>DASZYM010000218.1:0-5695 GCA_035545355.1 Dongiaceae bacterium | reverse complement strand
GGTTCAGCACGTCGGCCACCGCCGGCGGACAGAACGCCCAGCCGAGACGCAAAGCCGCGAGCCCGTGGATCTTCGAGAAGGTGCGGCACATGACGACATTGTCGTATTGCCGCACCAGATCGGCGCCGTCGCTGTAATCCGCGCGGTCGACATATTCCGCATAGGCGGAATCGATCACCAGCAGCACATGCTCCGGGAGGCCGTCGCGCAGGCGCTTCAGCTCGGCGCCGCCGACATAGCTGCCGGTCGGGTTGTTCGGATCCGCGACGAAGCAGATGCGGGTCCTGGGCGTCACATGCGCCAGCAGCGCATCCACGTCGGTCCGGAGATTCTTCTCCGGCGCCGCGACCGGCTTGGCGCCGACCGCTTGCGCGGCCAGGTGGTAGACGAGGAAGCCGTGGCGCGAATAGAGCACCTCGTCGCCGATCCCGGCATAGGCGCGGACCAGGAGCTGCAGCAGCTCGTCCGATCCGGCGCCGCAGACGATCCGGTCGGGATCGGCGTCGATCGAGGCGCCGATCGCCTGGCGCAGAGCCACCGCGCCGCCATCGGGATAGCGGTGCAGCTCGCCGGCGAGCGCGCGATAGACTTCGATCGCCGCCGGGCTCGCGCCGAGCGGGCTTTCGTTGGACGACATCTTGTAGATCGGGCCGCTTCCCGGCAGCTCCGCCTCGCCGGGGACGTAGGCCTCGATCTCGAGGATCCCCGGGCGCACCCGCAGCGTCATCCGCGCTCTCCCCCTGCGCTCCTGGGCTCCGCCGCTTCCAGCTTCTGCAGCGACGGCTCGGCAAGCTCCTCCGCGCTCAAGGGCATGGCATAGCCGCCGATGCCGATCACCCGCGAATCCGCCCCGAGCGATCTCGCGAGATCCGCGAGGCGCGGATCGTCGGCGGCGAGGAAGCCCTCGACCTCGACCAGATGCTGCTCCGGTCCGCCGAGCTCCTGGAAGGCCTGGACGAAGACCGGGGTCAGCCCGGCGGCGCTGAGCGCATCGCGCATGGTGCTGCGGCTGATCGGACGGCTCGCCTCGGCGACCAGCAGGCTGCGGTCGTTGCCCGTGGGCTCGTTGGCGGCGGTGCCGATCACCAGGCCTTGCAGACCGCGGCCGCGCTGATTGCCGGGATCGCCGAAGGGCAGCCGCGCGATCACATGCGGCACGTTGGGCTGGCGCACGGCGATGCGGCGCCACCAGGGATCGCGGTCGTCCTCATGCGGCAACGGCAGGATCGCGACCGTCGCCTGGCCCTCGATCACCGCGGAGATCGCGTGGCTCAGCCGGTCGAAGCCGTGCAGCGGCACCTTGGCGCCGTAATGGTCGCGGGCGAGGTCCCAATAGCCGGCCTGGTCGGCGGGCGTGTAGACCGCGACCACGAACGGGCCCTCGACCTGCAGCAAAGCCGAGATCATCTCGCGCCACATGCGCACGACCACACCCTTGGGCAGCTTGCCGTGATGGCGCTGCGCGAGGCGGCGCAGGATCTGCGCCTCACGGGCCGGACGCACGAACTTGGCGCCGTCGCGCGGCGATCGCCCGATCGGCTGCGACTTCGCCTTGACCTCGCCCACGCGGACGGCGAGTTCGGTCCGCTGCATCAGGAGGTCGTGCAGCTTGGTGTCGACCGCGTCGATTTCACGCCGGAGGGCGGCGAGCTGGTCCTCGGTTTCGGCCATTCCAGGGTTCTTAGAGCTGCTTTGGCGCCTCGCGGCCACATTGCCCCAGGGGATTATTCCCGGGGCCGTCCGGAGGGCCCACTGAATAGCGGCCAAGCGCCGGAAAAGCAAAGAAAACATTGACACAGGAAAGGGTGGCCGCTTCATTCAGCCGATTCCCCATTGGTTCACCCCCGCGGGTTAACCACGAGACACCGTCCCACGATGTCGAGCATGCCGACCCAGCCGCTGCGCGCGCGACCGACCCTGCCGGGCCATCAGCTCGAGTTCGGGCTGGACCAGCCGCTGCCGCTGGATTCCGGGGCGGCGCTGGCGCTTTGCGCCCGATCCGCACCAGGTTCTCGACCCAACATCCACTTCTGCACCATCCTGGATTTCGTCGACCTCTGCCGCGCCCTCGACATCGAGATCGAGCGCTCCCTATCGATCAATCCCAAAGGGACGAAGAACAATCTGCGGGCACACCGGCTGGCCAATTTCTTCGGGGAGCAGGGCATGTTCCTGCTCCGGAAGCGCTAGACGATGACCGCCGCCGACCCCGACGCCATCGCGGCGGAGGTCCTGGCGGCCTCGGCCCGGCGGATGCCGATCGAGCCGTTCAGCCGGCGGATCCCCGGCTTCGACCTCGCCTTCGCCTACCGCGTCACGGCGGCGTTGCGCCGCGCCCGCATGGCGCGCGGCGAGCGGCCGGTCGGGCGCAAGATCGGCTTTACCAATCGCAACATCTGGCCGGAATACGGCGTCTATGCGCCGATCTGGGGCGATATGTACGACAGCACGCTGTGCGCGCTGGCGGATACCGATGGGACGCTGGCCTTGGCGCCGCTGTTGGAGCCGCGCATCGAGCCCGAGATCGCCTTCGGCTTCGCCCAAGCGCCGCAACAAGGCATGACGGATGCCGAGATCCTGGCCTGCATCGGCTGGGTCGCCCACGGATTCGAGATCGTGCAGTCGATCTTCCCGCGCTGGCAGTTCACCGCGCCCGACACCGTCGCCGCCTATGCGCTGCACGGCGCGTATCGGCTGGGGCGCCGCCAGGCGATCGCCGCGGAGGATCGGCCGCGCTGGCTGGAGATGCTGCGCAGCTTCGAGGTCGAGCTCTGCCGCGATGGCGGGGTGGTCGATCTCGGCAAGGCGACGAACGTGCTGGAGGGGCCGCTCTCGACCATCGCCCACCTGCTCGACGTGCTGGCCGGCGACCCGTCGAACCCGCCGCTGGGCGCCGGCGAGATCGTCACGACGGGAACGCTGACCCGCGCCTTCCCGGTGGCGCCGGGCGAGCATTGGGAGACGCGCCTGCACGGGCTCGCGCTCGAGGGCCTGTCCCTGCGCTTCACCTAGCCGGCGGGCGAGCGGCTTCGATCGCCGGTTCGCCATCGGCGACTGTCATCGGACCGTCGCTTGTAAGCCGCGGCGGCGCGGCTAGCATCCGCGCGGGGCTGGAAGCTTCAACTCCCAGATCGGCATGCAATTTCCAAAGTTCGTCTACCGCCGCGGCGCCGCGCCTACGGATCGGCCGGAACCGCTCTTCACCACACCGCTGCTCAGCCGCCGGCTGGGAATTGCCACGCCGGAATTCCTCGCCCGGGTGAAAGCCTATGTGCTGGACCTCGAAAGCCGGGATACCGGGATGAAGCTCAGCAACTTCGGAGGCTGGCATTCCACCGGCGATCTCTTCGACACCCGGGACGAGACCATGCGGCGGCTCGCGGCCGAGCTGCTCGCGCTGGCCGCCGAGATGAGCTACTTCCAGATCTGCGACAGCTATCCGGACTGCGTCGTCGAGCCCGCCTTCTTCGGCGGCTCCTGGGCGAACGTCTCGCGCGACGGCGATTTCAACAAGCCGCATGTCCATCCGGGCGTGGTCTGGAGCGGCGTGTTCTATGTCGATGTCGGGGATCGCGATCCCGAGCGGCGCGACAATGGCTGCATCGAGTTCATGGATCCGCGGCCCGGCAACCTGCACGGCGGCAAGCGCGTCGTGCCGCCCGAGGCGGGACAAGCCCTGCTCTTCCCGGCCTGGCTCTGTCACTACGTGAACCCGTTCTTCGGCCGCGGCGAACGCATCTCGATCGCGTTCAACACGACGGCAAAGGTCTCTCCCCTCGCCTAGGCGTCCCGCACGGGGAATGCTAGATATCCCCGCAGTCGTTTTGAAACGGGAGAGCATGATGGCGACGGAGAAGGTGGCGGTGATCAGCGCCGGCGGCAGCGGCATGGGCGCCGCGGCGGCCAAGCGGTTGGCGGCGGACGGCTTCAAGGTGGCGATCCTCTCCTCCTCCGGCAAGGGCGAGGCGCTGGCGAAGGAGCTGGGCGGCGTCGGCGTCACCGGCTCGAACCAGTCCAATGCGGACCTGGCGAAGCTGGTCGACCAGACCATCGCGAAATGGGGCCGGATCGACGTGCTGGTGAACAGCGGCGGGCACGGCCCGCGCAAGCCGATCCTCGAGATCGCCGACGAGGACTGGCACAAGGCGATGGACGTCTATCTGATGAACGTCATCCGGCCGACCCGGCTGGTCGCACCGCATATGGTGAAGCAGAAATCGGGCGCGATCATCAACATCTCCACCGCCTGGGCGTTCGAGCCGAGCACGATGTTCCCGACCTCGGCGGTGTTCCGCGCCGGCCTCGCCTCCTACACCAAGCTCTTTGCCGACAGCTACGCCGCGGACAATGTGCGGATGAACAACATCCTGCCGGGCTGGATCGACAGCCTGCCCGCGACCGAGGAGCGCCGCGAGAGCGTGCCGATGAAACGCTACGGCACGAGCGCGGAGATCGCGGCGACCGTGGCTTTCCTGGCCTCGGACGGTGCAGGCTACATCACCGGGCAGAACATCCGGGTCGATGGCGGGTTGATGCGGTCGGTGTGAGGGCGGGCTTTCCGCCAAGGGTGCGATGCTGTGCTGAAGACGGTGCTCATCATCGCTCTCGTGGCGGCGCTGAGTGTCCTCGGCTGGTTGAACCTGCCCCGCCTGGGCGGTCGCTACTGGTTGCGGGATTCCGATCATGCCGAAGCGATGACCTCCGGCACGACACCCGCAACCACCCGCCGGATCGGGATCCTCTTCGTCGGGAATAGCTTCACCTTCACCAACGATCTGCCGGCCATGCTCGTCAATCTGGCCGCCGCCGATGAAGGCGATCCGACCGCGCTGACGGTGAAGGCGTTCACCTATCCCGATGCCAAGCTCAGCTATCTACTGCAGCACAGCGATGCACTGAGCTGGGCCGGTGCGCATCACATGGATTTCGCAGTCTTGCAGGAGCATAGCGGTTGGTATGGAGTTCCGCGATGGGTCGAGGATGCCCATGACGGCGCCGCCATCTGGCAGGGCGCGCTGGCGCCGCTGCACATACGGCCGGTGCTGTTCGAGTCATGGGCCGACGAGGACGGCAGCGAGATCTACACCAATCCCACCTTCTACGCCTTCGGGCGGACACGCGCCGATCTCGCAACGGATTCCGAAGTGAAGACGGCCGAATTGGCCCAGGCATTCGGCATGCCGATGGTCCTCGTCGGCCGCGCCTTCGAACATGCGGCCCGGCTAGAGGGCGTTCCCGAGCTCTTCCGGGCGGATCATCACCATCCGAGCATCGCCGGGACCTACCTCGCGGCGCTCGTCTTCTATCGGTTCTTCACCGGACGGTCAGGAGCGGAGTCCGACTACCGGCCCTGGGGCATGAGTGCCGACGAGGCGGCGCTGCTGGTCAAGGCGGCTGGGGAGTAGCCCGCGATTCAGGATTGGCGGCCGGTCACGCGCGGTGGATGGCGCGCTGGATCGTTCAGCGTCGCGAGATCTGAACGATCACAAGCCAGCGCCGCTACCGCGCGTCGATGTCGGCGGTGAAGCGCTTCAGGATATCCTGCAGGCCGGCATCGAGGGCCGAGACGGCGGAATCGATCGTGTCGTCCGCCGCCGGCTGCTCGGAGTGGTAGACCTTGCTGACCACCAGCGCGTCGGTGTCCTCGTCGATCAAGGAGAGCTCGAGTTCGATGACGCCGGTGCTCTTCTTGTTC
>DASZYM010000217.1:0-2818 GCA_035545355.1 Dongiaceae bacterium | reverse complement strand
CTAGCTGTCGTACGAAAGGATCGCGTTGAACGGCACGTCGAGCTTGGTGCGGCCCATCAGGAAGTTGAGCTCGATGATCGAGGCCGCGGCCACGACCTCGGCGCCGACGCCGCGCAGCAGCTTGATCGCGGCACCCATCGTGCCGCCGGTCGCCAGCAGGTCGTCGAGCACCACCACGCGCTCGCCCGGCTCGACCGCGTCGGCCTGCACCTCGACGATGTCCTGGCCGTATTCCAGATCGTAGGTGTGTCGGATGACCTCGCCCGGCAGCTTGCCGCGCTTGCGGACCATCACGAAGCCGCAGCCCAGCAGATAGGCGAGCGGGGCGGAGACCAGGAAGCCGCGGCTCTCGATCCCGACCAGCTTGTGCGGCTTGTAGGGCTCGATCGCGCTGCGCAGGCGATCGACCGTCTCGCGCCAGGCCTCGGGATCGATGAGCAGGGTCGAGATGTCGTAGAACAGGATTCCCGGCTTGGGGAAATCCGGCACATGGCGGACATGCGCCTTCAGGTCGAATTCGGGCTTCATCGGCGGGCCTGGACGGTGGAATTTCGGTGAAGACGGGCTGTATAAGCCATTTGCCGGACGGGATAAAGCCCGGTTCGCCCGGCCTGGAATGGGGAAGCGATGGCCAAAGCCCAGAAGATCGACCGCATGGACCTCAAAATCCTGGCGGCCCTGCAATCCGACGGCCGGATGAGCAATCTGGAGCTCGCCGCCAAGGTGGGGCTCTCGGCCAGCCCCTGCCATGCCCGGCACCGCGACCTGGAGAAGCAGAAGGTGATCCAGGGCTACCGCGCCGATATCGACCTCGCCAAGCTCGCCGACCATGTCGAGGTGATGAGCTTCGTCACATTGCACAAGCACGGCCGCAGCCATCAGGGCGTGTTCGAGAAGCTGATCGCCGAAACGCCGCAGGCGATCGCCTGCTACCAGATCTCCGGCAGCTTCGATTACATCGTGCATTTCGTCTGCCGCAGCGTCGGCGACTACGTGACGCTGCACAACGCGCTGATCGAGACCGAGCCCAACATCGCCTCGGTCACGACCAACGTCATCATGTCCGAGACCAAGAAGTTCGCCGGCTACCCCCTGAAGGAGCTGATCGAGCCGGCGCCGGCGAAAGAGGACTGAGCGCGGTCGGCTGCCGCCTCAGGCAGCTCGAAGACCCTCAACCCTACCTTCCCGCCACGGGGGAAGGAGTTCACCGAGCGCTCGCTGAGTCCGAGTTGGAAGGACACCAACGCAGCGCCCCCTCGCCCGTAGGGAGAGGGAGGGGTGAGGGTCTTGACGCTGCCTGAGACGGCGCCGGCAAAAACCCATCAGAAGAATCTTCCGATTTCCCGCCTTAACCTTCGTAAATATGCCGGTCGGGCCGGCAAAATCGGCAGCAACTTATTGGCCGCTAAGACTATTTATACCTCTGTCAGACATGATCGCCGCGTGGGTTCGGCCCGGAAGGGCCGCTCCGGACGCGGCTTTTGTCTTTCTGGGCCCGAATTGGACGGGTCCAAACCTCGAACCTCAACGGAGTGCGATTACGAGAGATGAACCAGGTGGTTGCCAAGGCGGCCCGTAGCCGATCGATCCGCAGCGAGAATGCCAAGAACGTCCAGGGGCGCGCCATTTCGCGCACCGGCGATCACAAGCTGCCCTCCAACACCAATTTGCGGATCGTGACCGGCGCGGCGGAGGCCAAGGCCCCCGATCACGCGCGCGTGCTCGCCTATCTCGAGAACGAGAAGCCGGCAACGCCCTGCCTGGTCATCGACCTCGACATCGTCGGCGGCAAGTATGCCGCGCTGAAGGGCGCGCTGCCGACGGCCGACATCTTCTATGCCGTGAAGGCGAACCCGGCGCCGGAGATCCTGAAGCGCCTGGCTTCGCTCGGCTCCAGCTTCGACACCGCCTCGGCCGGCGAGATCCGTCAGGTGCTCGCGGCCGGCGCGGAGCCTTCCCGCATCTCCTTCGGCAACACGATCAAGAAGACCGCCGACATCGCCTTCGCCCATGCGCAGGGCGTCGATCTCTTCGCCTTCGATTCCGAGGCGGAGCTCGAGAAGATCGCCGCGGCGGCGCCGGGGGCGCGGGTCTTCTGCCGCATCCTGGTCGAGGCCGAGGGCGCGCTCTGGCCGCTCAACCGCAAGTTCGGCTGCGCGCCGCAGATGGCGGGCGACCTGCTGGTCCGCGCGCGCGATCTCGGCCTGAAGCCCTACGGCGTCTCCTTCCATGTCGGCTCGCAGCAGCTCGATCCGTCGCAGTGGTCGCGCGCCATCGCCGCGGCGAAGTCGGTCTTCGACCGCGCGGCGCAAGCCGGCGTGACCCTGGGCATGATCGATCTCGGCGGCGGCTTCCCGGCAGTCTACGGCCCGGGCGTCGCCACCATCGATGCCTATGGCGTGGCGATCGAGCGGGCGATGCATGAGAGCTTCGGCGAGAGCGTGCCGGCGATGATCGTCGAGCCCGGCCGCTACATGGTCGGCGACGCCGGCGTGCTCGAGACCGAGGTCGTGCTGGTTTCGAAGAAGTCCTACGAGGACGACCGCCGCTGGGTCTATCTCGACATCGGCCGCTTCGGCGGCCTGGCCGAGACCGAGGGCGAGGCGATCCGCTATCGCATCCAGCCGACCCAGGAGATGTCGAAGGAGGAGGCGCCGGTGGTGCTGGCCGGCCCGACCTGCGATTCCGCCGACATCCTTTACGACAAGGCCGGCTATACCTTGCCGGCGGATCTGAAGTCGGGCGACCGGCTGCGGATCTTCTCGACCGGCGCCTACACCACCACCTATTCGGCGGTGAATTTCAACGGCTTCGAGCC
>DASZYM010000216.1:0-2959 GCA_035545355.1 Dongiaceae bacterium | reverse complement strand
GATGAACTTGTCGATCGTGCCGCCGTGGAACAGCGCGATCTGCGACATCTCGGTCAGGTATTCGTTGAGCAGGCTGGTCAGCTCCTCCGGCTGCATCCGCTCGGTGGTGCCGGTGAAGTCCATGATGTCGGAGAAGAAGATCGTGAGCTTCTTGCGCTCGGTGGCGATCGTCACGTCCCGCTGGCCGCTGAAGATGCTCTTGTAGATCTGCGGCGGCAGATAGCGCGCGATCTTCATCGACACCGAAGCCAGGAACTCGTTGGCGACGGTCAGGTCCTGGTTCATTTCCGAGATGGTGGTCGCCTGGCGCCGCTGCATCATGATGAAGGTGAGCCCGCAGATCGCCGCGAAGATGAAATAGGCGACCGTGTATTTGAACGCCCAGATATTGGCCGCCAGCGGCTGCTGGATGGTGATCTCCTGGATGCCGCGGACGTCGCCGACCTTCCAGTCCCGCTTCGGACTGTCGGGGTGCGTGTTGTGGCAGTCGACGCAGGCCTGGCCCATGATCACCGGGCTGACCATGCGGACGCTGCGGTCGAAGATGGAGCCGGCAATGTCGACGATCTGCTCTTTGGGATTGCCGCGCAGGGCGGCCAATGCGTTGACCTCGAAGCTGTCGAGCCGGTGCGGCTCGCGGCCGATGAACGGGAAGTCCGAGACGAAGCGATATTTGACCGAGGCGTTCTGCGCGCTGATCTTCTTGCCGAGCTCGATCGACAGCGTGGCCGGGATCGGGATCGCGCCGTCGATCTCGGTGTAGTTGTGGACCGGTTTGACCTGTTGGTGCGCGGCAAGGACACGGGCGACGACGTCCGACGCATAGAAGGACCGCATGTCGTCGATGATCTGGCCGGTCTGGAATGCTTGCTGCCGCAGGATGTTGCTGGAAAGCGACCGCAGATCCAGCCACACGGCGAGCGGCAATCCCAGCAGGAGCAGGAACACCAGCAGGACGACGATGCCCTGGCTTGCCTTGGGCTTGGCGCCTGTGGCCGCGGTGACGGTGGTGGTGGTCATCGGCATTCCCCCTGCCTGGACGACTCGGCTATCTTGTCATGCAGCCAAATGTCAGGACAGCGTGTTTCCGTAACAATTCGACTTAACCAGAAAGGCCCGCCATGGCGGAAAATCGCCCACTCGCTCTGGTCTCGATCTGCGGCAGCCTGCGCAAAGGCTCGTTCAATGCCGTGGTGCAGCGTACCCTGCCCGAGCTCGCCCCTGAAGAGACGACCATCACTGCCCTTTCCGGGATCGGCGAGATGCCGCTCTACAATGCCGATGTGCAGGCCGAGGGCTTCCCCAAGCCGGTGACGGACATGGCCGATTCAATACGCAAGGCCGACGGCGTGATCTTCTGCTCCCCGGAATACAACTACTCGGTTCCGGGCGTGCTCAAGAACGCGATCGACTGGCTGTCGCGGCTCCCGAACCAGCCTTTCGCCAACAAGCCGGTCCTGATCCAGTCGGCGTCGCAGGGCCCGCTCGGGGGCGCGCGGATGCAGTATCACCTGCGCCAGATCCTGGTCTTCGTCGAGGCGCTGGTCTTCACGCGGCCGGAGGTGGTGATCGCCCTGGCTCAGACCAAGATCGACCAGGACCTGAAGCTCACCGATCAGGCCACCCGCGATTTCATCAAGGCCCAGCTCGCCGCCTTTGCGACCTTCGTGCGCAAGGTCGCCTAAGCCGCACCGTCATGCCCGGGGAGTGACGTGTTGGTCACATGAAATCGCGCCTGATCTTCTCGTCCCAGCGCCGCTTGAAGACCGAGCGGTCGCGCTCGAAGACCTCCATATCGACGGCGACATGGAAGTAGTCGGCATCGCAGGTCAGCGTCCCCTTGCTGTGATGCGTGACCTCGGTGTCCTTGCGCTTCAGGGTCACCTTGTAGTCGGTCTCGGTTCGCGCCGAGAGTGGATCGCCTTCCTTGATGATATGGCGCACATGGGCCGATGAGATGAAGGTCTGGTCGATATCGGTCATCACCTTCTCGCCGACCCAGCGCGGGAAATCGACGGTGATCGTCCCGGTCAGAAGATCGCGGGTCACCGTGCGCCGGATAGTGGAGGCCACCTCCCGTTTCTCATAGGGCGTGTCGGGCGCCTGCAGCGGCTCACCGAAGTCCGGCAGTGCTGCGTCCTCTGCGCGCTCCGGCCGCACCGGCAGGCGCAGACGGCTGCGTCCGCTGAACACGGTCAGCGTCACCAGCTCCGGCGAGGGCCAGGCGATCGGCCAATAGACCGTCGAGAGCGAGACCGCGATCCGGTGTCCCGCCGGGAACACATGGGCGATGTCGTCGAGATCGACGATCGCCTTGGTGCGCGTGCCGGGGCGCAATCGCACCGGCTTCTCATGGCTCTTGTGATGGTTGAGGTTGAGCAGGCCGACCGTCACCCGGGTCGAGCTGCCATCCGGCGCCACATCGTTGAGGCGCACCGCGACCAGCGCAAACGGCTTGTCGGACGCGAACTCGAGATCGAGCTGCGGCGCACCCATGATCTCGGTCTTCTCGCCCAGCGGCTCGGTCACGAAGACCAACGATCCGCCGTCATCCTCGCGCTGATCGGTCGCCCATTCCGCCTGGTCGCCATAGCGTCCGATCTCGCCGGCCGCGGCACCCACCCAAAGCGGCGAGCAGACGGTCATCGGCCGGGTGCGCCGCGGCTTCTCCTCCAGCACATTGCCGGTGTTGAGGTGCAGGCTCCGCCAGTCGATCCGCGGCGAGGGCCAGCTCTCCTCCGCCACCCAGCGTCCCGGGCGATCGGTGTAGAGCGTCTTCGGCGGCTGGCTCTCCTGCATCCAGACGCGGTACATCGGTTCCTGCATGATGCCGGTCTCGCGGCCCTTCAGCCACTGGTCCCACCAGCGCAAAGCCTCCTGCAGCCAGCCGATCTCCGGCGTCACCGTGGCATCGTGGGGATAGGAATGCGCCCAGGGACCGATCAAGCCCTTGCGCGGC
>DASZYM010000215.1:0-2278 GCA_035545355.1 Dongiaceae bacterium | reverse complement strand
CCCTTGCGGCGCGGCACCAGGACCAGCCAGGGATAGGCCCGGTCGTTGAACCGCAAGACCCGGCAGAGCGGCCAATCGGCCAGGAAAAGGGTGTCGGCATCCAGCCGCGAATCGAGTTCGAAATCGGTCACGCCGCCGCTCCCCAACCTCATTTGCCGTCCCGCCGTCGCAATGATACCAATCCGCGGCGTTCGGAACGGGGTCGACCATGGCTCTGGGCCGCAAAGGTAGCGGATGATCCGCCGCCACCGCCACTGGTCAATTGCTGCGGTTCAAACCTGTCGGAGTGCACCCGGGCCCGATGCTCCAGACCCTCGGCAACGTCTCCTCGCTGCTGCTCGGCACCCTGATCCTGGTGGTCGGGAACTCGCTGCTCGGCATCGTGCTGCCGGTCAGGATGGGCGTCGAGCACGTGCCGGAATTCCTCTCCGGCCTGGTCATGTCCGCCTTCTACCTCGGCTTCGTGCTGGGCAGCGCGCGGATCCAGCTCCTGATCCGGCGCGCCGGCCATATCCGCGCCTTCGCCGCCCTGGCGGCGATCCTGACCGCCTGCGCCATGCTGCATTCCCTGATCTTCGAGGTCTGGGTCTGGATGGGATTGCGCGTGCTCTCCGGCTTCTGCATGGCCGGGCTCTACGCCATCATCGAGAGCTGGCTCAACGTCCGGAGCACCAACGAGAATCGCGGCCAGGTGCTGGCGATCTACGTCGTCACCGTCTACACCGCCTCGTTCGGCGGCCAGTTCCTGGTCAATATCGGCTCGGTCGAAGGCGGCGAGCTGTTCGCCATCGTCGGGCTCGCGGTGGCGCTCTCGCTGGTGCCGGTGGTGCTGACGCGGGTCGCCGGCCCGGAGATCGACAAGATCAAGGCCATGAGCCTGATGGCGCTCTACCGCGCCTCGCCCCTGGGCGTGGTGGTGACCTGCGGCGCCGGGCTGATCTCCGGCGCCTTCTATGCCCTGGGCGCGATCTATGCCAACGAGGTCGGCCTCTCGGTGTTCGACGTCTCGCTCTTCATGGGCGCGCCGATCTTCGGCGGCCTGGCGCTGCAATATCCGATCGGCCGCCTCTCCGACCGCTACGACCGGCGCAGCGTGCTGCTCGGCGTGATCGGCGGCACCATGATCTCCAGCGTTGCGCTGATGCTGATCGCGATGAAGGCGGGGCCGTTCTGGGGCACCTTGGCCGCGGTCTTCGTCTTCGGCGGATGCCTGGCCGCGATCTATCCGATCGCCGTCTCCCAGGTCTATGACTATATCGAGCGCGCCGCGATGGTGGCGGCTTCGGGCGGGCTGCTGCTGATCTGGTCGGTGGGCGCGATGACCGGGCCGCTGATCGCCTCGGGCCTGATGGGACGCTTCGGACCCGACGCCTTCTTCATCTACCTGGCGGCGGTCTCGCTCCTGTTGCTCGCCTTCACCCGCTATCGCATGGTGCGCCGCCTCGCGCGCCCGGCCCAGCAGCAGACCGGCTTCGTCGCGACGACCACCACATCGGCGATCGCCGGCGCTCTCGATCCCCGCACCGATCCGCTGCCGGAATTCTATTACGAAGACGTCGATCCCGGAGACAGATGACGGATGTCAGAACGACCCTGACATCCGCCATCTGACATCTGTTCTCCGCTAGACCGGCCGATCGCCCAGCACCGTCGCCCGGTGCATCCGCCGATGGCGCGGATAGTAATCGGCGACCACCATGTGCTGGGTGATGCGGTTGTCCCAGAACAGCACGTCGCCGGTGCGCCAGCGGTGGCGATAGCCGAATTGCGGCTGCTCCTGGTGGCGGAACAACAGCTCCAGCAGCGCGTCGCTCTCCAGCCGGCTCAACCCCTCGATCTCCTCGGTGAAGCCGCGGTTGACGAACAGGCCCTTCTCGCCGGTCTCGGGATGGGTGCGCACCACCGGATGGCTGACTGGCGGGTTGTTCTTGCGCGCGCGCTCCCATTTCTCGGGATCGCTGCCCTCGCTGTAATAGGTGCTGATCCGGAAGCTGCGCACGAAATCATGCCGCGCCGTCAGTCCCTGCAGCGCCCGCTTCAGCGGTTCGGAGAGCGCTTTGTAGGCGGCGCCCAGGTCGGCGAACAAAGTATCGCCGCCGACCTCCGGGATATCGACGCCATAGAGGATCGAGCCCAAGGGCGGGGTCTGGATGAAGGTGACGTCGGTATGCCATTCGTCGCGCTCCGGCGGCCGGTGCTCGCCGTAATCGAGCACGATGATCTCCGGATTGGCATTGGCCTCGTCGTTGCTCAGCAGCGGGTGGATGTGCAGCGCGCC